>NZ_JAUBTO010000106.1:0-29283 GCF_036702495.1 Microcoleus sp. C2D2
GGCAAACAATAGACCAATTGAAAAAATAATTAGGACGGGCAAGATGCCAATCCAACAAGAAAAAATAACTCTTGTGGGATGGGCATCTTGCCCGTCCCATCAATTGAGGAAAAGGATTTGTGCAAGAGGTCTAATAAAACCTAACCCCCCCAACCCCTCTGTTTGCAGCAGAGGGGTTGGGGAGAGGTTTTTACCGCTTCAAAGCTAGCTGTGAGACGGGCATTTTCTCAAGCTCTTTCTTGTCCTGTGGAACGCTTCAGGATGCTGATGAATTCTCCTGGGTTGCGAGTTGGTGTCAACTTGCTCCACGATCCCACTTCGGCTATCCCCAAACTGTGCAAGCGGTGAATGATGCCCTTAACCCATTTGGGCTCGCCAAGCAAAATCATGCGGTTGGCCGGCTTGCCGGAAATCGTTAAAGCGTCGGCAACAAGGCTAGCAGGGGAGCGATCGGCTTGTGCAGGTAATTTCTCTGACATAGGCTTTTACCAAGTTTCTAACCAAATAATGTTCGTAACTACAAACATCATACCTTACTTGATGTTTATAGTTACAAACATTTACGTCCTTAAAATCCTCTGAGATGATTGGAGGCATGGGAAAAGCAGGAAAAGCACTCAGGCAAGTCTTAGGAACTTACGGTATCAGCCAAAATCGCCTCGCGGTGACAATGGGCATTAATCGATCTACTGTTTACCAGTGGGTGAACGAAGTCAGCGATCCTCTAGCTGAAGCGGTAACGGAAATAGTCAAAGCTTTAGAAAATATTGATGAAGCTGCTGCGGAAGATTTTATAAATCTGTATCTGGGGCGATTCCTTGCGAAAAACGATCGTCGGGAGGAGGACAACAGTTAAATTTAAGGAACTCGGCGATCGAGGCAACAAGATGCAGGATCTGTTCAGGCATGGGAACAGCAGGAAAAGCATTGAAACAGGTACTAGAAACCTACGGCATCAGCCAAAACCAATTGGCGGTAACAATGGGCATGGGACGATCGACTATTAACCACTGGGTCAATGACAAGAGAGAACCTCTGGCTGACACGATTCCAGAGATTGTTGCAGCACTAGCAAAGATTAACAAAGCTGCCGCTAGAGATTTTCTAGTTTTGTTTTTGGGGCGCTTTGCTGAGAAAGACTATCTTTGGGAGGACGACAAAACCTGATATCAATTCCGGTTACACCGTTCGGGATGGGGAGTCGGGAGTGGGGAGTCGGGAGTGGGGAAGGTGGAATGATTGACCTTGACTCGATCGTGCCCATCCAACCGGAAACGATATGACGCTTCGGCGTTTACACGGGCAACAGGCATGGCAAAAGCAGTCCAAGCCTTTAAACAAAAAAACTTGACTCGCAGGCCTTGCCCTAGCTGTCAAGTCAAATATTTTGGGTGTTGGATGGGAAAGTTCGATCGCTCAATCAAACTCCTTCACAGCTTGCAAATAGTCGATCGCCGCATCTATCCTCGAAGAATACTTAAAAGCAAACTGATCGAACCAATATCCCTCATCGGAATTCTTATCCAACTTTTTCAGCCAAACCTGAGCTTGCCTAACTTTCTGTCTGTGCGTTTCTACGTCCAACTGCGGCGGCGCGACTTTTTCTGCTGGCTGCGGTTCCAGTGAAGCCACTTCCTGAACTTTACTTTGTGCTTTGTACTCAGTCTTAAGCGGTTCCAGTGAAGCCACTTCTTGAGCTTTATTTTGTGATTCGTACTCAGCCTTAATTTGAGCTAAATCTTTGTCCAAACCACCAGCATACAAATCTATATCTAATGTTTTAAATGTGGGATTTGACGGCACTGCTGCTGGTTTCAAAGGCGCTTGTGCTTGCACCAGCGGCTGACTTTTCAACTCATCAGCTTGTTTTTGAGATGCTTGATACTCTGCCTTAAGTTCAGCTAACAGGCGATCGATCGACTCCATAACTTAAACCCCCCTAAAAAATGCTGCTTAGCCAACTGGCACAAATATAATCGCGTGAACTTCGGCCGCCCCTCAATCAATTATTGCATTCAGCAATACCTCGGTCAGGGTCATTCCTTCCATATCATCCATCGTGACAGTATCAACGATATCGAATTTAGCCCCGGCGCTTTGCAGTTCGTCATCCAATATTTTGAGAAACTTAGTAGCTTCCGGCGCATCCCCTACTTGAATGAAAGAAATCGCTAACTCTTCATCTCGATCGAGCTGACGCGAAGCTTCTATAATCGTTTTCATCACTTCTTTGCGATCGTCGGGTTCCCCGTCCGTCACCACTAATATTGTTTCGCCATTTTGCTTAGTCTTACCGGATGCTTTGCGCTCAAAAAAACTGTTGAGAGCGTCTTGCAGAACAGCAGCTAAATTCGTTGTCCCAGAAGGTTCGTTTTCTTGGAAAATTTGCACGACTTTAGCGGCTGTTACGCTGTCGTAGCGCTTGAAGCGACCGGAAAACAAATAAACTGTTATGCCATCAGGATCGAGTTCTTCGCATTTATTCGCCAAGGCGATCGTCGATTCTTGCATGAGCGCCCACCGACTTTTACCGCCCATCTTGTCTTTCGTGTACATACTGCCGCTTTTGTCAATAATGATGGTATAATCGCGGTTCTGAAGCATAGGATTTTTCCTGTTAATTAAGTTTTTCCCAAAAAGAGCAAAACCAGCGAGCAGAAGCTGTTGAGCTTTAGTTGCTCGCTGGTTTTTTTAGTTGATTTGCGATCGCAAATAGCCGAATTTAAGCTGCAACTAAAGCATCTTTAAGTGGCTTCCAGCTAAAAGCTCGATCGCCCCCCATCTCCACTGCTATTTTAACTCGCGGTTCTAACGTCGGCAAAACAGTCAAATACTCAATCTCCTGACTCGACAAAATGTGTCCTTCAATAATCCACAGCACCAGTCCTTTTGCTTTCGGCGGCAAATTGTCTAATTGAGTTTGCAAAACCGGCGGCACGTAGTACGTATAACCCACAGCGGATTCATTGCCAGTAGTTTTCTTGCCCAAATGCGGCGGCCGCACCCCGTGAACCCCCGTCAAATACATCGCCAAATCACCCAAACCCCGGGCCGAAATCGTGTGCGCACCGTAACCTGCAGCCCTCAGCCGCCGCAGGTAGCGCCCCTCAAATCCTCCCTCTAAAGGAACGTACAGGGCCAGCGACCCCGACTTTTCCAAATCCCGAATCACATCCGAGCCCGTCGTAATCAGTCCCATAAATTTGTTTTGCCTGCTATCTTAAATTTGGTCGATCGCTGCTTGCGAGCTTGAGATATTATAAATCCTCGCTTCCGAGGCGAAAAGTTATATTCGCGGCCTTGACAAACGGCAAACACTTCATGTACCATAGTGAATTGTCGCCGTAAAGGATACTGAGTGGCTTGCTGCTCAAGTCCTGGCACAAACAAGCAAGACCGAGATAAAACTCGGAGATCGAACAGGTAAAAAGCCGCGAATCTCAAGCCTTGCAAGACTTCCACAAGCTCGCTCCCAAATTTAAAACTCAAATTTTAAACACCGAGGAAGGCTGTTGGTTGATAACAGTTAATTGCAGGAACACTGAAATAAATGTTTCTGCACAAGAGCAAGCGGATTGACGTAAATTTCGCAATCCGAAACCTCTTGCGTAAATAAAAGGAAAAAAATCCGTGTCTGTAGGCATTCTTGGCACTAAACTAGGCATGACTCAAGTGTTTGACGCCGAAGGGAGAGCCATCCCCGTCACCGTCATACAAGCAGGGCCTTGTACAGTAACTCAAATCAAAACAAAACAAACTGACGGCTACGGTGCCGTTCAAGTCGGATACGGCGATGTTAAGCCGAAGGCTCTCAACAAGCCAGAATTGGGACACCTCGCGAAGTCGGCAGCGACACCATTGCGCCACTTGCAGGAATACCGCTTGGAAGATACCAGTTCCTTTGAATTAGGGCAACAAGTAAAAGCAGATACTTTTACACCGGGACAAATAGTAGATGTCATCGGTACAAGCATCGGTAAAGGTTTTGCAGGCTTTCAAAAGCGCCACAACTTTAAACGAGGCCCCATGTCTCACGGTTCAAAGAACCACCGCGAGCCAGGCTCGATCGGACCTGGAACTACTCCCGGTCGCGTTTATCCCGGGAAAAGAATGGCAGGACGTATGGGCAACGTTCAAGTCACCGTCCGCAAACTAACAATTATCCGGGTGGATACAGAGCAGAATTTGCTGCTAATTAAGGGAGCAGTTCCCGGCAAAGCTGGCGCCTTAGTCAATGTTGTGCCTGAGAAAAAAGTTGGACGTTAGTCAGTAGTCATGAGTCAGTAGTCAGCAGTCAGTAGATAGTCGTTGGCGGTTAGTAGCAAGCAAGAACTAAGAGCTGAAAACTAAGAGCTGAAAACTAAGACCTGAGAACAGACAACTAACAACAGACAACTAACAACAGACAACTAACAACAGACAACTAACAACAGACAAAGGACAAAAGATATGGTTAACTGTGTAGTGCGAAATTGGCAAGGCGAAGAAGTTGGGGAAACAACTTTAGAACTGCGCGTAGCCAACGAAGAAAATGCGTCTCACATCGTTCACAGAGCATTGACGCGGCAAATGAATAACGCCCGTCAAGGAAATGCTTCCACCAAAACTCGATCGGAAGTCAGAGGCGGTGGCCGCAAACCCTGGCGTCAAAAAGGCACAGGCCGAGCCAGAGCAGGTTCGATCCGTTCTCCGCTGTGGCGGGGCGGCGGTGTCATCTTCGGGCCAAAACCGAGAGACTTTGAAGTCAAAATGAACAAAAAGGAACGCCGTCTCGCTTTGCGGACCGCATTCCAAAGTCGCACCGAAGACATAATTGTGGTTGAAGAATTTGCAGAGCAATTTCCGAGACCGAAAAGCAAAGAATTGCTGAGTGCGATCGCCCGCTGGGGTATCGAACCCGATACAAAAGTTCTGTTAATCTTGCCAGAACCGCAAGTAAACGTCTACTTATCAGGACGCAACATCGAATTAGTAAACGTCATCTTGGCAACTTCCCTGAATGTTTACGACATTCTCGCGGCTGACAAAATTATCGTCACATCTACAGCCATAGCTAAAATTCAGGAGATTTACGGTGAGTAAAATCGACCCCCGCGACTACGCAGATTTGATCCAGCGTCCGATTCTCACCGAGAAAGCTACCCGAATGATGGAATTAAATCAATTCACATTTGACGTAGCCCCCAAAGCGACCAAGCCTCAAATCAAAGCTGCAATCGAAGAACTATTTAAGGTTAAAGTCATCGGTGTCAACACCCAAAACCCGCCGCGCAAAAAGCGTCGAGTTGGCAAATTCGTCGGCTTTAAACCTACTTACAAGCGAGCAACCGTAACTCTGACCGACGGAGACTCGATCCGCAAACTCCTATTCCCAGAAGTCTAGACGATTTTGGATTTTAGATTTTAGATTTTAGATTTTAAATTGCGGTTAACTGGTGGAAATTCTCGAACCAGAAAACTCGTAAGTTAACCAAAGATCGCCAATCTTCAACCTAAAATCTAAAATCGATAAACGTCAAATCCAAAATCCAAAATCCAAAATCTAAAATAGATCGATTATGGGCATCCGTTCTTACCGACCTTATACCTCCAGCACCCGGGAACAGACCGTCTCGGACTTCGCTGAAATTACCAGATCAGAACCAGAAAAGTCTCTAACCAGCAACAAGCACACCAAACAAGGCCGCAACAACCGAGGCGTCATCACCTGTCGCCACCGGGGAGGCGGTCACAAACGGCTGTATAGAGACATCGACTTCCGCCGCGACAAACACAGCATTCCCGCTACCGTCAAGGCGATCGAATACGACCCCAATCGCAACGCCCGCATCGCCCTCCTGTTCTACAAAGACGGCGAAAAACGGTACATCCTGCACCCGCTCAACTTAAACGTCGGTACAGTAATTATCTCAGGCCCCGACGCGCCGATCGAAATCGGCAACGCCCTCCCCCTGAAGAACATTCCCCTCGGTACCAGCATCCACAACGTCGAGCTAGTACCAGGTAAAGGCGGGCAAATCGTTCGTTCCGCAGGCTCCAGCGCTCAGCTAATGGCAAAAGAAGGTAGCTACGTCACCCTCAAACTGCCCTCCGGCGAACAGCGCAAAGTCCGCGCCGACTGCTACGCCACCATCGGTCAAGTCGGCAACACAGACGCCAGAAACATCAGCCTCGGTAAAGCCGGCCGCACCCGATGGAAAGGTCGCAGACCCACCGTTCGCGGTAGCGTCATGAACCCGGTAGACCACCCGCACGGCGGCGGCGAAGGCAGAGCTCCTATTGGACGTCCGGGGCCTGTCACTCCTTGGGGTAAACCAGCATTGGGTGCAAAAACTCGACCCAAAAACAAGCGCAGCGACGCTTTAATCGTCCGGCGCCGCCGCAAATCTTCCAAGCGCGGCAAGGGCGGCAGACAAAGTTAGTCATCAGTCAGGAGTCTTCAGTCTGCTGTTGTTAACTGCTAACTAATGACTGATGACGGATGACTGATGACTGCTGACTGCTGACTAATGACTCCTGAATCACTAAAAAAATCATGTCTCGATCTCTAAAAAAAGGCCCGTTTGTCGCAGATAATCTGATGACAAAAATCGAAAAACTCAACGCCGCAGGCCAAAAACAAGTAATTAAAACTTGGTCGCGCTCTTCCACAATCCTGCCCCAAATGGTAGGCCACACGATCGCCGTTCACAACGGCAGACAGCACGTACCAGTCTACCTCACAGACCAAATGGTAGGCCACAAACTCGGAGAATTTTCCCCCACTCGTACCTTTAGAGGTCACGCTAAAAGTGGTGATAAAAAGGCAAAAAGATAGCCGAATTAGGTGACAGGTAAGAGGTAGTAGGAAAAAAAAATTACCACTTACCAATTACCTTTTCCCCAATTACCAATTACCAATTACCAAAATCTTCATGGCTATAGATACCACATCCGAAATTAAGGCGATCGCCCGCTACATCAGAACATCCCCGTTCAAAGTGCGCCGCGTCCTCGACCAAATTCGCGGCAAAAGCTACCAAGAAGCGCTGATTTTACTCGAATTCATGCCCTACCGCGCCTGCGAACCAATCGTCAAAGTTTTGCGCTCGGCAGTAGCAAACGCCGAACACAACGCAGGGTTGGATAAAGCCAAGCTCGTAGTTTCTCAAGCTTACGCAGACCAAGGCCCAGTCCTCAAACGATTCAGACCGCGCGCTCAAGGTCGTGCCTACCAAATCCGCAAGCCAACTTGTCACATTACCGTAGTAGTGGCTCCGATCGTAGAAAATTAACCAGGGAAAATGTAATAGGTAATAAACAGCTTAAAGTTGAAAAAACAGGTAATCACCAATTACCAATTACCAGTTACTAATTACCAATTACCAATTAACTCATCAACTTTTATGGGCCAAAAAATACATCCAATTGGTTTCCGCCTCGGCATTACCCAAGAGCACCGCTCTCGCTGGTTTGCTGACGCCAGAAACTATCCAGAACTCTTGCAAGAAGACTATAAAATTCGCAAGTACGTCCGCAAAACCCTCAGCAATGCTGGCATTTCCTCAGTCAAAATTGAGCGCAAAGCCGATCAAATCGACCTAGAAGTGTTCACCGCCAGACCGGGCGTAGTCGTCGGCCGCGGCGGAGCAGGCATCGAAACTTTGCGCGTCGGTTTGCAGCAGCAACTCGGCAGCAACCGCCAAATCCGCATCAACGTCGTCGAAGTCCAGCGAGTAGATGCCGATGCCACACTGATCGCAGAATACATCGCTCAGCAACTAGAACGGCGCGTATCCTTCCGCCGAGTAGTCCGCCAAGCAATCACCCGCGCCCAAAAAGTAGGCATCCAAGGCATCAAAATTCAAGTCAGCGGACGCCTCAACGGCGCAGAAATCGCACGTACCGAATGGACGCGCGAAGGAAGAGTCCCCTTGCACACGCTGCGGGCAGACATCGACTACTCCTACTGCACCGCTCAAACCATCTACGGTATTCTGGGCATTAAAGTTTGGGTTTTCAAAGGCGAAATTATTCCCGGACAGGAACAGCAGGAGGCTGCACCAAATGCAGCAGTACCCCGCGCCAAACAAAAGCGCCGCCGCCAGAACTTTGAAGATCGATCGAACGAAAGCTAGCTAATTGTTAACTGTTAGTGGTCACTTGTTAAGTGTCAGTTGTTCCAAACCAATTAGCAATTAGCAATCACCAATTACCAATTAGCAATTACCAATTACCCAACTCCCTTTCGCCATGTTAAGCCCTAAAAGAACGAAATTCCGCAAACAACAGCGCGGGCGAATGAGCGGTGTTGCCACCCGCGGCAACACAGTTAGCTTTGGCGACTTCGCGCTCCAAGCCATCGAACCAGCCTGGATCACTTCTCGCCAAATAGAAGCCGGACGCCGCGCCATGACCCGCTATATCCGCCGGGGTGGCAAAATCTGGATTCGCATTTTTCCCGACAAACCAGTCACGCAGCGCGCTGCAGAAACCCGGATGGGTTCCGGTAAAGGCGCACCTGAGTTTTGGGTTGCCGTAGTCAAACCCGGTCGGGTAATGTTTGAAATTGGTGGCGTAAGTGAAGAAACTGCCCGCGAAGCAATGCGTTTGGCATCTTTCAAATTACCAATTAAAACCAAGTTCATCACCCGCGAAGAAGATCAGTCATAGCGATAATCGAAGGTAGAACTAGGTCGGCCTCGGTCAAAATTTTAAACTGCTACAGCAATTTAAAATCGGCCATTCATAACTTTTCTTTCCTTCGACATTCAGCATCTAGATAATTCGGTCTTCTGTCATACCGCTCGCTAACGAGAAAGCACACAATTATGTCTTTGCCCAAGATTAAAGAAGCTAGAGAATTAAGCGATGCAGCACTAGCAGAGCAAATTTTAGCCGCCAAGCGCCAACTAATGGAATTGCGGCTCCAGCAAGCTACCGGCCGCATGGAAAAGCCTCACCTGTTCAAGCACATCAAGCACCGCGTCGCTCAATTGATGACAGTTGAACGCGAGCGCCAAATCGCTGCTGATGCAGAAGCGGCAGAAAAATTAGCCGCATCTCAAGAGGCAGCACAGCCTGCTCCAACCGCAACACTCAGCCAAGAGTCAGAAGCAGCTGAGCCGACGATCGCCAAGTTCGCAGGGTAGCTAAAAAAAACTCAATTGAACAATAAAAATAGGTAGCTATGGCAATTAAAGAACGAGTTGGCGTCGTAGTCAGCGACAAGATGGATAAAACCGTCGTGGTAGCAATCGAAAACCGCTCCTCCCACACCAAATACGGCAAAATCGTAGTCCGCACCAAGCGGTACAAAGCTCACGACGAAGAAAATCAGTGCAAATCGGGCGATCGTGTCCGGATCACTGAAACTCGCCCTTTGAGCAAAACCAAACGCTGGACGGTTGCTGAGATTTTCGGGACAAAAAACGGCTAACAGTTAATTGCGATCTCGCGCTAGCCCGATCGGTACTTGATTAATCAATTAGCCGTCAACAGTCAACAGTTAACAGTCAACAGTTAACAGTCAACAGTTAACAGTCAACAATCACCATGATTCAACCCCAGACATACCTCAATGTCGCCGACAATAGCGGAGCCCGCAAACTGATGTGCATCCGCGTATTGGGAGGCGGCAACCGCCGCTACGGCGGAGTCGGCGATGTCATCATTGCCGTCGTCAAAGACGCCATCCCCAATATGGCCGTCAAAAAATCAGATGTCGTCCGGGCCGTCATAGTCAGAACCCGCAAAGGCCTGCGCCGCGACAGCGGCATGAGCATTCGTTTTGACGATAACGCCGCCGTTATTATCAACGTAGACGGCAACCCCAAAGGTACTCGCGTTTTCGGCCCCGTAGCCCGCGAACTGCGCGACAAAAACTTTACGAAAATCGTTTCCTTAGCCCCGGAGGTACTTTAAAATGTACGGAAAAAAGGGTAAAGCAACTAGCGAACTGCAGCGCTACAGAATGCACGTCAAAGCAGGCGACACCGTGCAAATAATTACTGGCAAAGAGAAAGGAAAAGTCGGACAAATCTTAAAGACATATCCTAAAGTCAGCAAAGTAATTGTTAAAGGTGTAAATATCAGAACCAAGCACGTCAAGCCCCAGCAAGAGGGAGAATCCGGCAAAATAGTCACGTTTGAGGCTCCCATTCACAGCTCAAATGTCATGCACTACTCCGAAAAAGAGAAAATAGCCAGCCGCGTTTGCTATACATTTAGCGAAGATGGCCGGAAACTGCGACAGCTCAAAAAAACCGGAGAAATCATCGATTAATAGTGATTGGTTATCAGTCATCAGTCATTAGTCCGCCTTCTGACAACAGACTTCTCAACTCATAACTAACAGCTAACAGCGGTGGAACAGACAATCGACAAATTCCCTGACCAAGCCCAGGGACAGTTAACGAAACACAAAAACTATGCCGGACAAACTCAAGGTTGTTTATCAAGAAAAAATCGTTCCGACACTGATGGATCAGTTTAAATATACTAATATCCATCAGGTTCCCAAACTCGTCAAAGTCACAGTGAATCGCGGTTTGGGAGAAGCATCTCAAAACGCTAAGGCACTGGATTCGTCGATCAACGAAATTGGCATCATCACCGGGCAAAAACCAGTGGTGACGCGGGCGAAAAAAGCGATCGCAGGCTTCAAAATCCGCAAAGGTGTACCCGTCGGCGTTATGGTGACGCTGCGCGCCGATCGGATGTACGATTTTCTCGATCGGCTGATCAACCTCGCACTCCCCCGAATCCGCGACTTCCGCGGCATCAGCCCCAAAAGCTTTGACGGGCGCGGCAACTACAGCTTGGGTCTGAGAGAACAGCTCATTTTCCCAGAAATAGAATATGACAGCATCGATCAAATTCGAGGCATGGACATTTCAATAATCACCACAGCAAACACCGACGAAGAAGGACGCGCCTTGCTTAAAGAAATGGGAATGCCGTTCCGGGACAACTAAGCACTAGAGTAAGAAGCAAAACATGGCAGCTAACGATACCATAGCAGATATGTTGACGCGCATTCGCAATTCTTGCATGGCGCGCCACCAAACAACGAAAATTCCAGCTACAAAAATGACCCGCAGCATCGCCCAAGTCCTCAAAAGTGAAGGCTTTATCGGCGAATTTGAAGAAGCAGAAGCAGAAGGGATCAACCGACATTTAGTGCTTTCTCTAAAGTACAAAGGTAAAACTCGCAAGCCCATTATCACGGCACTTAAGCGAGTTAGCAAACCAGGACTGCGCGTTTACTCGAACCGTAAAGAATTGCCCAGAGTGTTAGGCGGAATTGGCATAGCCATTATTTCTACCTCCAGTGGCATTATGACGGATAGAGAAGCTCGACGCCAAGGTTTGGGCGGTGAAGTGCTTTGTTATGTTTGGTAGTCATTAGTCATTAGTCATTAGTCAGTCGATTTTAGATTTTAGATTTTAGATTTTAGATTGACTTTCAGAATTAAATCTGAAAGCTTGAACTTCGGTCTAAAATTGGTGGAGTATCCACTCAGTTCATTAGTGTAGGCGGCTTGTACCAGTTTCTTACGGGTCATTAGTCACTTTTCATAACAAACTCAAAAATCGATCGCTAAAGACTAATAACTAAAGACTAATAATCAAGGACTAATAACTAAAAACAAAGGACAAAAACTATGTCGCGAATTGGCAAGCGTCCGATTAGCATTCCCAATAAAGTCACCATCACCCTAGACGGTCAAAAAGTAGCCGTCAAAGGCCCTAAAGGTGAACTTTCCCGAGTTATCCCAGCCGAAATCCTCATGGGACTCGAAGGCGAGACTTTACTCGTTACCCGCAGAGACGAATCTCGCGTCGCCCGACAACTGCACGGCTTGTGCCGCACCCTAGTCGCCAACATGGTCGAAGGTGTATCTCAAGGTTTTCAGCGACGCCTGGAAATTATCGGCACAGGTTATCGGGCACAGGTTCAAGGACGGAACCTGATTTTAAACGTCGGTTACAGCAAGCCGGTGGAAATGCCTCCTCCAGAAGGCATCACAATGGCAGTTGAAGGCAACACCAACGTCATTGTCTCCGGCATTGACAAAGAACTCGTAGGCAATACAGCAGCCCGCATCCGCGCGGTGCGTCCGCCCGAAGTCTATAAGGGAAAAGGCATTCGCTACAGTGGCGAAGTCGTCCGGCGCAAAGCTGGTAAAACAGGCAAAACAGGTAAGAAGTAACCATGAAGCTTACTCGCAAAGAATCAGTCCACCGCAGACACCGCCGGGTGCGGCGCAAGGTGTTCGGCACCTCCGAACGTCCCAGACTAGCGGTATTTCGATCGGATCAGCACATCTACGCCCAAGTAATCGACGACACGGCACAGCACACTTTGGCCGCTGCGTCAACCCTCGATCCCGAATTGAAGTCAACTCTCAGTTCTGGTGGCAACTGCTCCGCGAGCGTGCAAGTCGGTCAGTTGATTGCCAAACGCTGTTCCAGCGCTGGCATAGTCAAAGTCGTATTCGATCGCGGAGGCAACCTCTATCACGGTCGTGTCAAAGCCCTTGCAGAAGCAGCTCGCGAAGCCGGGTTAGACTTTTAGAGGAGGTAATGGGTAGCGGGTAATGAGTAATTAAAAAGTCAAAAGTCAAAAGTTGAAAGTTCAAAGGCAAAATCCAGATTTCTTCTATTTTTACTTTTTGCTCAAACTTTTACTTTTTGCTCAAACGATTACCACTTGCCGATCGCCTTTCACCAATTACTAATTCCCACAGGACAAAACTATGGCAGAACAAAAAGAACAGCGCACCAAGAGTAAAAAAAGCAGCAGCAACAAAACGCGCGAAAAAGAATCCGAATGGCAAGAGCGGGTCGTTCAGATCCGGCGCGTTACCAAAGTAGTCAAAGGCGGTAAAAAACTCAGCTTCCGCGCCATAGTCATTATCGGCAACGAACGCGGTCAAGTTGGAGTGGGAGTCGGCAAAGCTAGCGACGTAATCGGTGCCGTTAAAAAAGGCGTCGCTGACGGCAAAAAGCACCTAATTGAAGTCCCCCTCACCAAAGCTAACTCCATCCCTCACCCCATCAACGGTGACGGTGGCGGAGCCAAAGTCATGATGCGTCCGGCCGCACCCGGAACCGGGGTAATTGCAGGGGGAGCAGTGCGAACTGTTCTCGAACTAGCAGGAGTCCGCAACATCTTAGCCAAACAGCTAGGTTCCGGAAATCCCTTAAACAACGCCCGAGCAGCAGTCAACGCCCTCTCCACCCTCCGCACATTGTCCGAAGTTGCTCAAGAACGCGGAATTCCAGTAGAAAACCTCTACGGTTAGGGGACGCGAGAATGGGAAACTGTAAGTTTTGAGTGTTAAGTTTCCAGTTGAGAATAAAAAAATCTGCAACTCAAAACTCACGCACTCAAAACTACTCGGCACCCGCTCTCTAAATACCAATTACCAATTACCAATTACTAAAACTATGAGATTGCAAGACGCCCGACCCAAAGCAGGCTCCCAAAAGCGCCCCCGACGCTTGGGCAGAGGTATTTCTGCCGGTCAAGGCGCGAGCTCCGGCAAAGGGATGCGCGGTCAAAAATCTAGAGCCGGTAGCGGCACTAGACCCGGTTTTGAAGGTGGTCAAAATCCTCTTTACCGCCGCCTGCCCAAGCTCAAAAGCTTCCCGATGGTGAACCGCAAAGAGTACACTACCATTAATGTAAGTAAATTAGCATCGCTGCCAGCAAACACAGAAGTTACTCTCACCTCTTTGATCCAAGCAAAAATTGTCACCGCAGACAACGGTCCGCTGAAAATCTTAGGAGATGGCGAATTGAATGTGCCTTTGCAAGTGCGCGCCTCGGCTTTTACCGCAGGTGCTCGCACCAAAATTGAAGCAGCAGGCGGAAGTTGCGAATTAGTTGCGTGAAGATTTGAGGTTTGAGAGTATGTCCTTTTCTCAAATCCTCAAGCTTGCTATCAGAAAATGATTTAGTCGAAAATCCCAAATCTAAAATCCAAAATCGTAACTATGGACGTTAGTAGAGAAAAAGCGCCAACTGCACAAGAGACTTTCATGCAGATGGCTCAAGCTGCTGGTTTACGAGGCCGCATCCTCGTAACCCTTGGCTTACTGATTTTAGTTCGCCTGGGTGTCCACTTGCCAGTCCCCGGCATCGATCGAGTCGCCTTTGCCCAAAACGTCCAAAATAGCCCTTTAATTGGCTTTTTGGATTTGTTCTCAGGAGGCGGCTTGTCAGCTTTGGGGATTTTCGCGCTGGGGATTTTGCCCTACATTAATGCTTCAATTATTGTGCAACTTCTAACTGCGGCTCTGCCAAGCTTAGAAGACTTGCAGAAAAACGAAGGAGAAGCAGGGCGGCGCAAGATTTCTCAAATTACTCGCTACGTTTCTTTGGGCTGGGCAATTCTGCAAAGCGTTGGCATTGCGATTTGGGTCAGCCCTTTTGCTCAATCTCCATCGCCTTTATTCATAGCACAAACTGCTTTGGCTCTGACGGCAGGCTCAATGTTTGTGATGTGGATATCGGAAGTGGTGACGGAGCGGGGCATCGGAAACGGAGCGTCGCTGCTGATCTTTATCAACATTGTGTCGGTTTTGCCCCGTTCTTTGGGACAAACTTTTGAATTGGCTCAAAGTGGGGACACGCAAGTTGTCGGCCGTGTAGTAGTTCTGCTGCTGGTCTTTTTGGTGACGATTGTCGGGATTGTTTTTGTTCAGGAAGGTACTCGCCGTATTCCGATTATTTCGGCCCGCCGCCAAGTCGGCCGGAAAGTTTATCGGGAGAGCCGGAGCTATCTGCCCCTGCGCTTGAATCAAGGCGGAGTGATGCCGATTATTTTTGCATCTTCGGTTTTGATTGTGCCTTCTTTCCTCGCTCAGTCTCTCAATAACCCGTTTTTGGTTCAAGTTGCTAATGTTTTGAGTCCGAACGGACCGGCGCCTTGGGCTTACGCGCTGTTTTATCTGACTTTGATTCTGTTTTTCAGCTATTTCTACGCTTCGTTGATTGTCAACCCCGTAGATATGTCTCAGAACTTGAAGAAAATGGGCGCCAGCATTCCTGGAATTCGTCCCGGTCAGAAAACCAGCGATTATGTGGAGAAGGTTTTGAACCGTTTGACTTTCTTGGGAGCGATATTTCTCGGTCTGGTGGCCATTGTACCAACTGCTGTAGAAAGCGCGATCGGGGTGCAAACTTTTAGAGGTTTTGGCGCAACTTCCCTACTGATTCTAGTAGGCGTCGCGATCGAAACTGCTAAGCAAATTCAAACTTACGTCATCTCCCAGAGATATGAAGGAATGGTGAAGTAATCGCAATGCAATTTATTTTCATGGGACCTCCTGGGGCGGGAAAGGGAACTCAGGCTCAGATTTTAGCCGCTCTCTGGAAAATACCCCACATTTCTACGGGCGAAATCCTGCGCGCCTGCGTGGTGGCGCAAACTGCCTTGGGCCTAAAGGCGCAAGCTTACATGGATAGGGGTGAGTTGGTTCCCGACCAATTGCTGATGGATATCGTGCAGGAACGCTTGAATGAACCGGACGCTAATGCGGGCTGGATTCTTGACGGCTTTCCCCGCACAGTCGCCCAGGCAACTTTTTTAGACAAACTGCTGGACGAGCGATTCGGTGCCGAGGGGAGTACACCGAACCCGAAATTTGGTCTCAAAGCTGTTAATCTCGACGTGCCTGACGACATTTTGGTGTCTCGCCTGCTGTCGCGGGGCCGGCAGGATGACAATGAGGAGACGATCCGCCGCCGGTTGCAAGTTTATCGCGAGCAAACTGAGCCTTTGATTGATTTTTACAGCGGCCGCCAACAGTTAGTTGCGGTTGATGGCGATCGATCGATGGAATTAGTCACCGCAGAACTGCAACAATCTCTCTCGGGCAACTCTTGAACCCTCTCAATACAGCTTGTTACTCACAAGCTTTTGCTAAGATATGTTAACTAGGAGCTTTTTGTGCTATCAGGTTTTGTGAGGGTTGCTAGAGACCGGATTGAACTCGATACTAATTGCCACAACTTTACTCAAGTAAAGCTAAAGCAAGCGGTTGGTTGAGTCAACAAGTCGATCGAGTTGCCCGAATTCTTGCCCTTCCGTTTGACCGCTACCAGTAAATAGGTTTTGAGGCCAACCGCGGGATACTCCTAGTTAATCAAATGTAGAGTTGAGGTAAATACCAAATTGTCTAAGCAAGATTTAATTGAAATGGAAGGAACAGTGACGGAATCCCTTCCCAATGCGATGTTTCGCGTTGACCTAGATAATGGGTTTAACGTGCTCGCTCACATTTCCGGAAAGATCCGCCGCAACTACATCAAAATTCTGCCTGGCGATCGCGTCAAAGTCGAATTGACTCCCTACGACTTGACCAAAGGCAGGATTACTTATCGCCTTCGGAAAAAATAGGCTTAGATAAAACTTTCTAAAAACTAATTCTAAGTTTAATTAGAGAGAATTTGGTAAAAAGCGTCAATTTTATGCTATAATGCTACGTTTGTAGTGTTGCCGAGAAGGGCGTCAACAACCCACCGGTGTACCGGGTTAAGTCATTGCTACGCCGTAAAAGTATCACTCGCCAATACTCTGGCGCAGGGGAACTTTACCCCAGCAATGGGAGTGGGTGCAAGCGGGCTCCTTCATGAAACAACCCGCACTTTATACAATTTAATCGAGGAGAGGCCTACACCTTGCCCAGCCTCTCCTCCCACCGCTCTACGGGCAGTCCCAGCGTGCCTGCTCTCCGGTAGAGCGGGGTTCTCCAGGCAGGAAGAAAGATGAAAGTTCGAGCATCTGTCAAAAAAATTTGTGAGAAATGTCGCGTCATCCGCCGTCGCGGTCGAGTGATGGTGATATGCACTAACCCGAAACACAAACAGCGCCAAGGTTAGAAAAAAAGAAGATTGGGCACTGCACGCAGGTGCATCCTAATTGAACATTGTAGCCAAACAGGAAAACTAGGGAGACAAAAAGTGTGGCACGGATTGCCGGGGTAGACCTTCCACGCGATAAGCGCGTCGAAATA
Organism: Microcoleus sp. C2D2; assembly: GCF_036702495.1. Taxonomy (NCBI): domain Bacteria; kingdom Bacillati; phylum Cyanobacteriota; class Cyanophyceae; order Oscillatoriales; family Microcoleaceae; genus Microcoleus; species Microcoleus sp. C2D2. The sequence goes on from NZ_JAUBTO010000106.1 coordinate 17,008, forward strand.
GGTCTGACATACATTTACGGAATAGGCTTGTCGCGGGCCCAAAAAATTATCGCTGCAACAGGCGTAAATCCTGACACTCGCGTCAAGGATTTAACAGAGGCCGACGTGACAGCTCTGCGGGCTCATGTAGAAACCACATACCAAATCGAAGGAGACCTCCGGCGCTGGGAGTCAATGAACATCAAGCGCCTGATGGACATCGGAACTTATCGCGGTCGGCGTCACCGTTTGGGTCTGCCGGTGCGGGGACAACGAACCCGTACCAACGCCAGAACCCGTCGTGGCGTCCGCCGAACTGTTGCGGGCAAGAAAAAGGCACCTTCCAAGAAGTAACATCTTTTTGGGAAAAATACGCTGGGGGCTGCTGGCTCCTAGCGCTTCGGAAAATTAGTTGAGAGAAACGTTAAAGAGACTAATATGGCGCGACAACAAACAGGCAAGAAATCTGGGGCAAAAAAGCAGAAACGGAATGTACCCAATGGGGTAGGCTACATCCAGTCTACCTTTAACAACACGATAGTAACTATTACCGACCTCAACGGCGAAGTAATATCATGGGCATCGGCAGGTTCCAGCGGTTTTAAAGGAGCTAAGAAGGGGACTCCCTTTGCAGCTCAAACAGCAGCAGAAAGTGCTGCCCGCAGAGCCAACGACCAAGGAATGCGCCAAATAGAAGTAATGGTGAGCGGACCCGGAGCAGGTCGAGAAACTGCAATTCGGGCGCTGCAAGGGGCGGGACTGGAAATCACCCTGATTAGAGATGTTACCCCAATTCCTCACAACGGCTGTCGCCCTCCCAAGCGACGTAGAGTCTAAAACGATTTGAGATTTTAGATTTTAGATTTTGGATAATGGCTAACTGCTTAAAGTCAAAAACTAATGGTTCTAACTGTTGCCCCGTCCATCCAAAATCCGAAATCCGTTCAGGGGTATGCTCTGCAATCTAAAATCCAAAATCAAAAATCCAAAGTGGAAAAGGGAGGTCACTCCGTGGCGCAGTTTCAAATTGAATGTATAGAGTCTAACACTGACAAAGACCGCAGTCAGTACGGAAAATTTGTCCTGGAACCGCTCGATCGCGGTCAGGGAACAACTGTTGGGAATGCGCTTCGGCGAGTTCTGCTGTCAAATTTGGAAGGAACGGCAGTAACTTCAGTCCGAATCGCGGGCGTCAATCACGAGTTTGCCACGATCGAAGGGGTACGTGAGGATGTTCTAGAAATTCTCCTGAACATGAAAGAGGTCGTCCTCAAAACTCATTCTCAGCAGCCGCAAATCGGCAGGTTGCGGATTGAGGGGCCCGTCACCGTTACGGCAGATAGATTCGATTTGCCCTCTGAGGTGGAATTGATCGATCGCTCCCAGTACATTGCAACTCTCTCGCCCGGCTCAGTTCTGGAAATGGAATTCAGAATTGAAAAAGGCATCGGATACCGAGCAGTAGACCGCAGTCGCGATGATGGGTCGGCTTTGGATTTTCTCCAAATTGACGCCATCTTTATGCCGATTCGCAGAGTCAACTACAGCGTTGAAGATGCTAGGGTAGGCGGCACGGTCGAGAAAGACCGGCTGATTATGGAAATCTGGACTGATGGCAGCGTGACTCCTCAAGAAGCTTTGAGTCAATCTGCCCACATCCTGGTAGATTTATTTGCACCTCTCAAAGACATCACCCAAGATTCTCTCAAACCAGAGTATCCCGGTGAAGCCGATCCTACCAGCCAAATTCCGATCGAAGAATTGCAGTTGTCCGTCCGGGCTTACAACTGTCTCAAGCGGGCTCAGATCAACTCAGTTGCAGACTTATTGGATTATACCCAAGAAGACTTGCTCGAGATCAAGAATTTCGGGCAGAAGTCCGCAGAAGAAGTGATTGAAGCTTTACAAAAACGCTTGGGCATTACCTTGCCACAGGAAAAATCAGCTAAAAGTTAATCAACGGGTAACGGGTAAAAAAGTTCTGAATTTTAAGTAGGTGAGTTTTTAAGTTAAAGAATTCACCCCCCGAGTTCGCAGACTATCTATCCCGGCGCCCAATTACCAATTACCAATTACCAACTGCCATGCGTCACCGCTGTCGCGTTCCCCAACTCAGCAAACCGGCTGACCAGCGCCGCGCCCTACTGCGCTCGCTGACCACCGAATTAATCCGCCACGGTAAAATCACTACCACTCTCGCCCGCGCCAAAGCGCTGCGCTCAGAGGCGGACAGGATGATTACCCTCGCCAAAGATGGCTCCTTGGCCTCTCGCCGCCAAGCTATGGGCTATATCTACGATAAACAGTTAGTACACGCCTTGTTTGAGGGGGCACAAGAACGGTACGGCTCGCGCAACGGGGGCTACACCCGCGTAGTACGAACTGTCCCCCGTCAAGGAGACAATTCCGAAATGGCGATAGTTGAACTGGTTTAATTCAATTTTGGGTTGGAGATTTGTGATTTATGACTGACAATCCAAAATCCCCAATCGAAAATCCCCAATCGATACAGCGCGTTGCTCTGGTGATCCAATACCTCGGCACTAACTTTCACGGTTGGCAGCGACAGCCGAACCAGCGTACAGTACAAGAAGAAATTGAAACAGCAATATCGACTGTTCTGGAACGCCCGGTAACGCTGCACGCTGCCGGGAGAACTGACGCGGGAGTTCACGCCGCTGCTCAAGTAGCCCATTTTGACGCCTCCGGTCCAATTCCGGCTCACCGCTGGGCAAGCGTTCTCAACTCTCGACTGGCAAAAGATATTTTAATTCGAGCTTCGGCAAAGGTGGAACCTACCTGGCACGCTCGGTTCTCAGCCAGTTGGCGGCGCTATCGCTACACCCTTTATACAGACCCGACCCCTAATTTGTTTGTGCGTCCTTTTGCTTGGCACTGCTATCACGGCCCTGTGGATGAATCTTTGATTCAGACAGCATTGACACCGCTAATCGGGCGGCATCACCTGGCTGCTTTTCACCGCGCGGGTTCTGCCCGCCCCCATTCCTGGGTGGACGTGCAAGCGGCCGAGTGTCACCGTTCTGGGCCTCTTATCTATATTGAGGTTCAGGCGAGCGGGTTTCTGTACGGGATGATGCGGCTGCTGGTGGGGTTGCTGGTGCAGGTGGGTCGCGGGGAAAGGCCGATCGACAATTTCACAGATATCTGGGTCAACGAACGCCGAGAAATGGTAAAATATGCCGCTCCCGCTCAAGGTTTGTGCCTGCTGCGGGTTGGCTATTCAGAATTTCCCTTTCCCCCAGAGGTCTGGTACGACACTCAGCCAAAATTAGTCATTAGTCATTAGTCATTAGTCATTAGTCATTAGGTAACTACTAATAAAAAACTAAGGACAACTAACAATTAAAAACTGACAACTGACAACTGACAACTGACACCTAACAACAGTTAACAGACAACTAACAACAAACAATGAACAAAACTTACGTCCCTACTCAAGACTCCCTAGAGCACAAGTGGTACGTGGTCGATGCCGCCGACCAGCGGCTGGGCCGTCTGGCAACTGAAGTTGCCATGTACCTCCGGGGCAAACACAAACCGACTTACACTCCTTCAATGGATACCGGCGACTTCGTAATAGTCATCAATGCTGACAAAATCGCTGTTACTGGCAAAAAACGCACCCAGAAAATCTACCGCCGCCATTCTGGAAGACCGGGCGGCATGAAAACAGAAACTTTTGCCAAATTGCAAGCACGTTTGCCCGAAAGAATTGTAGAAGAAGCTATACGGGGAATGCTGCCTCACACTTCTCTGGGCAGACAACTGTTTACTAAACTGAAGGTGTACGCTGGCCCCAACCACCCGCACCAAGCTCAACAACCAGAAGAATTAATTGTTCACACGATTCCGGGAGGAAATGAGTAATGCAAGCAACAGATACATCCGGTCGCGCTGTGTACTGGGGTACCGGCCGCCGCAAGCGTTCCGTAGCGCGGGTGCGCTTGGTTCCCGGCACTGGCATACTGACTGTCAATGGTAAAGAGGGGGATTTGTACCTGCAATTCAACCCTACTTATTTGGCTCTCGCTAAAGCCCCTCTGGAAACTTTGGGTCTGGAAAATGAGTACGACATTTTGGTAAAAGTCGAAGGCGGTGGCTTGACAGGTCAGGCTGACTCGATTCGCTTGGGTGTCGCTAGAGCACTTTGTCAATTAGACCCGGACAACCGCAAGCCTCTGAAGACTGAGGGCTATTTGACTCGCGACCCGCGGGCTAAAGAACGGAAAAAGTACGGTTTGCGGAAAGCTCGCAAAGCTCCTCAATACTCGAAGCGGTAATCGAGGTTCGGCAGCGGATTGTGTAACGGATGTAACGGATGTAACGGATGTAACGGATAGAAGGAAGAGGGAAGAGGGAAGAAGGCAAAATTATCCAGATTCTATCTTCCTTTTTTTTCAAGTCTATTTGCTGTGGACGATCGCTGGTTCCAACAGATATAACGCAAAATTCGTGCTGTTGTTGGTGTACAAGTCCTGCGGCAGCTAAAATGGTTGTAAAGTCAAAAATTAGAGAGTAAAAAACAATGGCAAAAGATGGCATTCACCCTGAGTGGTATCCCGAATCTCAGGTTTATTGCAACGGGGAACTTGTGATGACTGTGGGTTCCACTAGACCAAAGCTTCAAGTTGATGTCTGGTCGGGAAATCATCCTTTTTATACTGGCACTCAGAAGATTATTGATACTGAAGGTCGTGTGGAGCGCTTTATGCGGAAATACGGCATGACCGAGGTAGAAATGCCGAAGGCAGATGCTTCCTCTGGACCGCTGAAAATGGAAGATGCGAAAGCAGATGCTTCTAAGGCTGCTGGTAAAGGCAAAAAGAAGAAGTAGCCGGATTGTCATTTGTCCGCAGTTTGTTGAGAGTAGTTCTTTCTACTGGCAACTTACCGCCCTCGGATTTTAGATTTTAGATTGAAGACTTGCTATGCAGGCAGTAGAGTTCGATAGAGTAGAGTTCGATCGACATTCTATCCTAGCTGCTCTTGAGTTCTAAAATCTAAAATCTAAAATCTAAAATCTAAAATCGATCCGCCATCGGATTGGAGAGTTGAGATTGAAGACTTGCTACGGCTGGCAGTTGAGTTCGATCGAGATTCTATCCCAACTGTTCTTCAAATCTAAAATCTAAAATCTAAAATCGATTGACAAAGGACAACTGACAATGGCTGAATCTTATTTGCTGGATAAATTGAAGTCGGTGGAGCAAACTTTTAATGAGTTGACTCGCCGCATGGCTGACCCGGATGTGGCTAGGGACAATCAAGAGTTTCAACGGGTAGCGAAAGCTCGATCGTCCTTGGAGGAAGTGGTCGATACTTTTGCTCTGTGGAAAACGACTCAGGAAGATTTGGTGGGCGCGCGACAGGTTCTCAAGGAAGCCGCGGGCGATCGAGATATGCAAGAAATGGCTGCGCTGGAAGTTCAGGAACTTGAAGCGAAGCTGGAGAATTTGGAAAGTCGTTTGAAGGTTTTGCTGCTCCCCCGCGACCCGAACGATGACAAGAATATTATGCTGGAAATTCGGGCGGGTACTGGCGGAGATGAGGCTAGTATTTGGGCGGGAGATTTGCTGCGACTGTATACCCGTTACGCTCAAACTCAAGGCTGGCAGGTGAAGTTGGTGAGCGAGTCGCTGGCGGAAATGGGCGGCTTTAAAGAGGTGATTCTGGAAATTACAGGCGACAGCGTTTACAGCAAGCTGAAGTTTGAGGCTGGAGTACACCGGGTGCAGCGGGTGCCTGTGACTGAGGCTGGCGGCCGGGTGCATACTTCGACGGCGACGGTGGCTGTGATGCCGGAGGTGGATGATGTGGAGATTCACATCGATCCGAAGGATATTGAGATGAGCACGGCTCGATCGGGCGGCGCTGGCGGTCAAAACGTGAACAAGGTGGAAACTGCTGCGGATTTGTTTCACAAGCCGACGGGAATTCGGATTTTCTGTACTGAGGAGCGCAGTCAGTTGCAGAATAAGGAGCGGGCGATGCAGATTTTGCGGGCTAAGCTCTATGAGATGAAGTTGCGGGAGCAGCAGGATGAGGTGAAGTCGCGGCGTTTGGCTCAGGTTGGTACTGGTTCGCGCTCGGAGAAGATTCGCACTTACAACTATAAGGACAATCGGGCTACCGACCACCGTTTGGGGGAGAATTTCTCGCTCAATAGTGTTTTGGAAGGGGATATTGAGGGGATTATTCAAACTTGCATTTCTCAGGATCAGCAGGAACGTTTGGCTGAGTTGGCTGCTTCTACTAATTGATGGAGTGATGGGGGGCTAGGCGCATTGTTTGCTGAGCCTCAGTTCCCTTGTTACGCGGGAGATATGGTTGAGTAGGGCTTCCCAAATTGCATCGGCGATCGCCACTGGATATTTGAAATGTTCGAGGTCGTATTGTACAATGACTTCTAGGGGTGCTAGGATTTGCTGGTTTCGACAACTGGCAATTGCTGCGATCGCCTCTTGTTGCCATCTGGCAAATAGTCTGTAGCTGAAAAAGGAACTGCATTTTTGTCCTTTCTTGTTCAGGTAAACAACTATTACTTGATGTTGTTTGGGGTAAACTTTGACTATGCGGTTGACGGGCATTCTCAGGGCTTCGGCGGCTTCGGTTTTGGAGATTTGCCAGCACTGGGGTTTTAGCCAACCCGAGGCTGTAAGGCTTTGACGTGTATTGCGTGTCTTGCGAGTCATTTTTACTGCCCCTGATTGGCTACAAATACAATTATGATTTCAAAAGTATTTACACTGTAACTGGTAAACTTTTTGCTGTCAAGCAAGAAAGACAGATTTTTTGGTAGATAAGTAAACTAGGAGTTGTGTTGATCTGGTGACTAATACTGTGGACACAGAAGCTAGGAAGAAACTGAGCGAAGTTGTGAAGCTAGCCCGTGGCGACCTGAGTTTTAGCGCTTTTGGTAGGCTATTGGGAGTCTCTGGGTCTGCTGTTCAGTATTGGGAAAAGGGCCAGGTACTCCCGGATACGAAAAATTTGACTCAGATTGCGGCAAGAGCGGGCTTTACGATGGAAGAGTTAATGGCTCATCTCGAAGGCAAACCAATGCCGGAACCTGTCAATACCAACGAGCTCCTTAAAAAAATCCAATGTATGCCACTGAGTGACTTAGCAGTGATTGTTCGAGCTGGTATGGAGCGACTGGCTGCTGCTGTAGCTTCTGGGAAGTATGGTTGATGTTCTGTAAACTGGGAATTGTGGTTATCTGGTGGCTGATACCGTGAACGCAGAAGCTAAGAAAAAATTAATCGAGATTGTCAAACTAGCTCGCGGTTCGATGAGTCAGCGGGCATTCGGCAAGCTTCTGGGCGTCTCTGCGACTGCGGTTCAGTTGTGGGAAAAAGGTCAGAGCATCCCAGATACAGAAAATTTGGCTCAGATTGCTGTGAGGGCCGGGTTTACACTTGAAGAGCTGCTCGCTCATCTGGAAGGCAAACCCATGCGTGAACCGGTAGATACTAACGATCTGCTGAAAAAAATTCAATGTATACCAATTAGTGAGTTAGCCGTGGTTGGTAGAGCCGTGATGGATAGACTCGCGGCGGCGGCTGAGTCGTCTGGGAAATATAGTTGATGTATCACTTCGTAAGTAGACTGGTAGATACGGTTGAGTAACCTTCGAGTCGTGAACATCCAAAATAGACAAAAACTTAGCGAAATCATCAAAACTGCTCGCGGAACAATGAGTCAGCGAGCGTTTGGTAAGCTTTTGGGCGTTTCCGCTACCGCTGTTCAGCTTTGGGAAAGGGGCGATACGGTTCCTGATACTGAAAACTTGGCTAAGCTCGCTGCGAGAGCTGGTTATTCGCTGGAAGAACTTCTGAGATTTTTGGATGGGAAGCCAGTTTCAGATCCGTTAGATATTCAAGATATTGTCAATAAAATTAGGTTCTTGCCTCTGAGTCAGGTGGCGCTAATTGGCAAAGCTGTAGCGGAGAGATTCGCTGCGTCGGCTGAGGCTGCTGGGGAATGAGTATTAGGCAGATTGATCTGTAAACTAGGAATTTATGTGGCTTCTGTTTTGTATTGGAAAAAAGGGCAGGTACTCTGGCGGGGTGACAACCACCCTGAAACACTTCTCTCTCCCTCTTTTGTCACTCTTAGCAGAGAAGTTTGTGTAATCCTTTCTCTTTATGGATTATGTCTTTTCTTTCATAAAAGACATAACCTATCAGAAAATAAAGCCGAAAGTATAGACAGCCTAAGCTTTCCAGAGGATAAATTTTATTTTAATATCATCATAGTGATAGAAGAGCGATATATCGAGAGGGCATTTCGGGTGATCTGCTGATGAGGCTTGAAACCTAATGCTATAAAGACACTAATGGAATGGGTTGAGTTAGCCAAAAGCTTTGAAAAACAAGCCCGAAAAGTTTCTGAAATGTCAGAAGCCTTTGCTCAAAAGTACAAAAGCAGATTAGCAGATAGGTTTAATATAAATGAAAGTTAAAACTTTAGAAATGGAAAGCTTCCGAGGACTCGGCGATCTAACCCTAGAGTTTGATTCTACTGAACCTACCCTACTGGTTGGTATCAACGGTTCGGGAAAATCAAGTATTCTTGACTGCATCGCTACTCTGTTGTCACATTTTATTACTGAAATTCAAGAACCTGGTGGTTATCAAGCTTCTACTAGCGGTCAGTCTCCTGTAGGAAAAGGGATAGAAAGAACTTTTTTTAATAATGAAGATATTACAAATGGGACAAATAAAACCGATAATAAAATTACAATTTTAATTGACTCGCAGGAAATCACATGGAATATATATAGAGTAATAGATAAAACACGTATTCGTCCTGATGGAGCTGATCTGACAAAATTACAAGGAATTGGTTTAAACCTAGAGCAGAAACTATCAACTAATTCTAAAATGAATTTACCTTTGCTAGTTTACTACCATGTAAATAGAGAATTTTTTGATAGTCAAGATCATAGTCAAGAAAAAAAATCGGCGTTGCTGAATTGAGGTATGGTCGTCCGACCGTCCCTGGCAGTTCAGGTCGAATAGCGTTCAAATCAGAGTATCTAAATGATTACTTGAATATGGAATGGGAACGTCCGAGAATTTGAGGTAGTGAATTAGTAAACGAATTGAATGTTTGAGCATTTCTTCGGATTTGGAATAACAAAGACTTTTTCTCTTTAATCTAGCCAAATAATGTCTGAGTCTTGTATTTTCACCTTCAACTGCAAGTCATATAAGTTTTAGAGATGATTTGGTCACCATCGGTCATAAACATGGGATAAACTTTCCAGCCATCTGTTACGTAAAAATAGCATTTCCATTTCTCAACACTCTCCCATAAAGGTGGCTCTCCTGAGTTTATGGTGTAAAATAGATCAACCAATACAGTTAGAGTAATGAGCTTTCATTTAGACTATTTATTAGACTTGCCTGGAGTCAAGGTTGAAACTTGCACTCAAATTGAAGGACAAATTTACTTTCGATTGAGGGCTTTAGCCTCAGAAATAGTGTGTCCTCACTGTAATAATTCTACAGAAGAACTGCATCAAAATCGACCTACATTAGTCAGGGATTTGTCAGTTTTCGGTCGTTTTGTCTATTTAGAAGTGCCTCGTCGGCAGTTTTACTGTCCTAGTTGTCAACGTTACATTACAGAAAAATTAGAATTTCTTGACAAAAAAAGACGGCATACTCAACGATACGAACAAAATATTTATGCGCGTGTTCAACAGTCGAGCCTGTCACAAATTGGGCGAGAAGAAGGATTGAGTTATCACGAAATCAAAGGTATTTTTACTCATGTCAATTTCCGTAAAAAAAAAACTGTTGGGAGTCAGTTAAACGAGTAAGTATAGATAAGATAAGTATGAGAAAAGGAAAAGGAAGTTTCGTAACTGTTGTCAGTGACATTGAGGGGGGTAATTTGATTGAAATGATTGACTCTCACCGTCAGCAAGATATAGTCGAAGTCCTTATGAGGCAACCGCTTGAGGTTAGAGAACAAGTTGAGGAAGTGAGTGTTGATATGTGGGGAGGATTTCCAAAAGTTATAGAACAAGTATGGACAAATGCCAAACTTGTTATTGACCGTTTTCACGTGATGAAAGCAGTTAATAAAGACTTGAATAAGTTGCGTCGAGGAATAGGAATCACAGACAGAGGCAGCAAATATTTATTATTGAGTAATCGAATCGACCTTGAGCAGAGTCAAATTGAAAAGTTGGAAATGACTTTGAAGAAATCAGAATGCTTAAGAATTGCCTATGAGATGAAAGAAGAGTTTCGAGAAATATATGAGACCAATATGACCGTCAAAAGAGCTGCGGACAGAGTTCAAGAATTGGCTGAATTATGCATCGCTTTTTTTCCCAGAATCAGCTTCGACAATTGTCAATCATTTTGAAGGAATTTGTAACTACTTTCTTAATCGCACCACAAGTGGAGTGATGGAGGGGATAAATAACCGAATTAAGTTGATTATGCGACAAGGATATGGCTTTTCTAATTTTGACAATTTTCGAGATCGTGTATTAGCTTGCTTTTCTAATTAGATAAAAATATCACCGTAAGTTCCAGAGAGCCATAAAGGTTTAAATGTTTGGGCACTATGATTCCCTAAAACCCATCCTAAAATACCTGCTTTGAAGTGGTCTACTGCCGTCGGTCGCCAGATTTTGTTTTTTTTGAGCCAATAAAGGTTTCTAATTCATCTAGTTCTCCGACATCGGGAATTCTGTCTGGTTCGTAAGCCTCTGGCAGAAGTTTTCCCACCTGTTTTACCCAATTAATTATTGTTGTATGATGAACACCTTTGATTCTTTCTATTGCTCGAAAACCCCTACCATTAACATACATTTTTAGACATTCCTGCTTAACTTCTTGAGAGTAACCTTTATGGGGTTGGTAGCATTCTATGAATTGCCTACCACACTCAACACAAAGATAATTCTGTTTACCTTTTTTATTGCCATTTTTATTGACACGACTTGATTTACATTCAGGACATTTCATAGGCTTTGACTTTTACTTAGTTGTTTTTGCCAATTTCTCTTTGAACTAATCATACCTTAGTTCAGCAACGCCAAAAAATCATATACCTATAATCAACTCGAAGCTTATGATCGATCTCTTACAGGAACCCGAATTAGTTTTAATAAATTCTTTGATTGGTTTAAAGAGCTTGAAGATTTAGAAAATGAACTATTCCGTTATAACTCTAGTTATTGTAATCCTTTACTAGAAGCAGTGAGAAGGGCGATATATTCACTTTTAGGTGAAGAATTATCAATGCTGCGGATACGCAGATCCCCATTGCGAATGACTATGATGAAAAAAAGTTATGAACTGATTATCAACCAACAATTATCAGATGGGGAAAAAGGTTTACTCGCAATGGCGGGGGATCTAGCAAGACGTTTGGCAATTGCAAATCCAGGTCTTCCAGATCCACTTCAAGGTGAGGGAATTGTTCTTATTGACGAGATTGAGTTACACCTTCACCCTAAGTTGCAACGTAAAATTATTCCTAGTCTGAAAAATACATTCCCTAATTGTCAGTTTATTATCACCACCCATTCACCGCAGGTTATCAGTGAGGTAAAGTCGGTATACCTTCTAAGATCAATACCAGAAGGGATTATTGCAGAGCCGCGACGAACTTTTGGACAAGATAGCAGTCGAATTCTTGAAGAACTCATGGGTGTATCAGATCGTCCAGAGGATATCAAGAAAAGACTCCGTGAGTTATTTAGACTCATTGATGATGGCAAGATTACTGAAGCTAAACGAATGCAAGAGGAACTCGAAAAAGAAATTGGAGATGATCCAGAGTTTGCTAGTGCAGATATGTTGATCAGGAGCCAGGAGATTTTAGCAGAATGAGATACATAAAAAAACAAAATCATGAGCCTGATTGCCTTACTAAATTCAAGCAATAGTTCTTGGAATGGAAAAGCAAAGATGACCCACAGTGGGAATTTAGTAAGCTTGATTGGGATGATTTTACAAATCCACATAAAGCTGAACTTCATGATGTTCTCTTGAAAGAGCAAGGTTATATTTGTTGCTACTGTGGAACAATACTTCGGACAGTTTTGGGAGAGAGACGCGATCGACAGTTCTCAAAAAAGTCAGTGGAATCGGAACCCAAAAAACAGAAAAAAAGGCATTCTTTAGGTTAAGCTCAAAAAACACACGAACTTAACAGACTGCCTGATGAATATTATTGAACCCATATTACAACAAATGTCCGGGGTGAGTCAAGCCCAAAAGAAGTTTATGGTAATTTTATTTTCCA
>NZ_JAUBTO010000107.1:0-28916 GCF_036702495.1 Microcoleus sp. C2D2
CTAGTCTGGGCATCGATCTGTTCTACCTTCTACATCTAGCTATAAATGGTAGCTCTATTCCCGCCCAAGTGTACTAGAGGCTTTCTCACCGACAGATTTGACGAGAATTCGAGATTCGACTCATCGGACCGTCGCTCCAGCGTTCCCCTCTTCACGCCTGAGGGGCTGAAGGCAAATAAGCCGCTCCTTGAGTTGGTCCGCGAGTGGGCGCGGCGTAAGGGCGCCTCCCCGGCTCAATTCTCGCTCGCCTGGCTGCTGGCTCAGAAGCCGTGGATCGTGCCCATCCCGGGCACGACCAATCCTCAGCATCTTGCTGAGAACCTCGGATCAGTTGCCGTCGAACTCACTCCCAACGATCTGATGGAGATCCGTGCTGCCGTCACGAAGATCGAGGTGCAGGGGACTCGGCTGCCTGAATCTGCCCTAAGCGACCAATGAGCGTGGAGCAGGCGTTGGTTGATTTGCTCGCCAGGGTCGCAGAACAAAAGCAGGCAACACCCGCTCAAATCGCGATCGCCTGGCTGCTGGCTCAAAAGCCTTGGAGCGTCCCCATTCCAGGCACCACAAAGCTGCATCGCTTGGAGGAGAACATCGGGGCAACCTCAGTCGAACTCACGCCCGACGACCTGCGCGACATCGATGACGCCGCCGCCAAAATCACAGTGCAAGGGGCGAGATACCCCGAAAAGTTAGAGCTTTTGACGGGTCGCTGAGTCCTGTTTTAGTCTCTGGGCCTGGCATAACCGCCCCTTAAACCAGACCCAACTCATCATGACAGGTTGCGGGATGGCAGAAATCAACCCCGAACCATAACAGAGTTACTGACTGCTCATCGAAAATTGTGGGTGGAAACCCCGTGCTTTGAGCATCGGCTTTACATTTTTGTTCCTAGACCTTTTTGTCACCCTCCCAGCCCCCAGAGAACACAGAAAAATGAGAGAAAATGTGATTTTTTAGTAGTTAAAACGGAATTTCTTCCTCTTCATCTTCCACAGTCTTAGCCGTCATCCGCCAACTGGTAATATACTCAATTTGCACATCAATTTTGTTAATAGCTTCCCCTAACCGCTTTTGGATGTATTGAGTCAGCGTCACCATAAAATCTAACTCAATTCCCACAGATAGCGCAAGTTTTGCCAATCTAGCAAAATCTACCTTCAAAATCGAGGAACTGGATAACTTAAAATCGGGAGTATTTCTCTTATTTTGCACCAACATTGCTTTTTTAAGGCGCTCTTTCAGATGCTCAACTTCTGAATCCAGTAACTTCCATTCAGGCAAAATTTCTTGATACCTTTTCCCCAATGCTGTTAAATCCTCACTCTCCGGATCCGGCGCAATTTTCTTAGTAGATTTTCGCCGCTGCTGTAGGTTGGAATTCAACCGCCAACTAGCAATCTCCTCAACTTCCAAAGATGGATCGGCGATGAGTTCGCCTAACTGTTTTTGAATTTCTTTCGTCAGCGTTACCGGAAAATTTAACTCAATTCCCTCAGTTTGCGTCAGTTTGGCCAGCGTGAGAAAATCTACTTTCATCGTTATCGAACTGGAAAGCTCAAAATAAGAACTGTCTTTGAGCTTTTGGGCTAGCATCCCTGCTTTTATCCGTTCTTTCACTTCAGCGATTTCTGAATCTAGCGGCTTCCACTGAGATTCTATTTCCTGATATTTTTCGCCCAATGCTGTCAAGTTTTCCGTTGCGGGTTCGGGGTAACATTGGGCAAGGATTTCTAGCAGGCGGCGATGCACTCCAGCTAAATAAACCGCGTCCATCTTGGCATATTCTAGCTGGTTCTGGGTCAGGGGACGCTTTGCCCAATCGCCGCCTTGTTCTGTTTTATCTACATAAGCAATGCCGCAAAGCGTTTCTATTAAAGTTTTGAGTTGTCGATTAGGTAAGGGCAGAATGTAAGCTGGAATCTTGCTCGCCATTTTTAATGTGCAAGTAACATTTTGAGCGTCGTCATTGCCGAGAAATCGGATGTCATAGCTGGCGTTGTGCAAGACTTTTTCAATATTTTGATTTACCATGATTTGGTTGATGAAATCTTTGGTCAATTCAGGTTGATCCAAGACATCTAGTAGAAAAGTGGCATCTCCCGTGGAATCTGTGGAGTCAGCTAACACCTGAATCAGAGATAATCTGGGGTTGGATTTATAGTCAGCGATTTCTGTATCCACCCACAGGATTTTAGCTTGGGAAAATTTAGCTATGAGTGCTTTGATGTCGTTTGCTGCTGTTAAATAAGGCATTTTTACAGACTTTTGCTATTAACTTTTTGATTCTATTATGCTATGGCAATTATCGGATCGATTGTCAACGATTCAAGCGCCGGACATGGCATTGCCGTGTCCAGGACACACGCAGACCTCAGAAACCCGGTTTCTTACTCGTACCCAGGCTCTGCCTGGGGACGCATATCAGGAGGCTCTGCCTTCAATTTTCCTGGTCACAAGCGCAACCGAGTTTCTAGCCTCTAGTTAAAAAAAGAATGCAGTCGTGAGCACTATTGAGGATTCCGGCGAACTTCCTCTAAAAACCAGTTGCCTACTTCTGTATTGTCCGTCTGGCGACTGCGGCGCAAACCTTCCTCTAATAAAGCAACTTTTAGCCCGGGCAAAACTTGAGATTCCGTCAGCCGTTCGCTTCCCCGGTTAGCAATTATTTTGAAGGCAATAACTTGCGCTTTTTGTACGTCTACTACCCAATATTCAGACACGCCTAATTCTTCATAAATCATTCTTTTGGTACCCAAATCGTCAATGAGAGAACTGTCGGCAATTTCAATCGCTAAATCTGGGGAAACTAGGCTATCCAAATTCACTACAGAACTGCCGCGAGGTGCCGTTTGCACCCGGTCTCCGATGTAGTAAGAAGCATCAGGTTGAGCGCCTCTGACACCCGTTTTGGCGTAGCTACAGTTGACCAGGAGTCTCATTTTTATACTTTTAGCAATGCCAAATAAATTGATTAAGATGACGATAATTCCGTTGTCATCAGCATGATCTGGCCCGACTGCTGCCATTTCAATCCTCAACTGTCCGTTGTAATAGTAGCATTTTGCGCGATCGTACTCCGGCTGTTTAATAATTTCTATATATTCATCCCAAGTCGCTGTAACCCAGGTATCAGTTAGTAGTTTGGTTTGGAGTTGACTCATCATTACCTCACCGGAAAAAATCTTTGACTTTTGAGGGAAAACTTCGGAGTAGGGGCGATCGCATTTTTACCATTCAGCAGTAAGGTGCGCCTAGCGCACCCTACAAACTATTAGCCTATGACTATTCTGCCACTTCCTCAGATTCCGATTCTTCGATCGACTCTTCACCAGCAGGCGGCACTAAAGCCACAGCTACGATCGAATCATCCTCGTCCAACCGCTGCACCCGCACACCCGTTGCTGTGCGCGATTGAGTAGAAATTGCACTCACAGCCTGACGGATAATAATACCTCGGTTGGTAATGATCATCAACTCGTCATCTTCGTTGACAATTCGCAGCGCAGCTACCTGATCCTTACCCTTTTTCGACTTAAATTTAGTAGCCGTCAATCCCTTGCCCGCCCGTCTTTGTAGGCGGAATTGAGAAACGGGAACCCGCTTGCCGTAGCCGTTGGTGGTGATTACCAACACCGAAGGAACTTCGCTGCTAACTGTCGGAATTTCTTCGGAATCTTCGCCTTCAATTTCCTCGGCTTGCAGTTCTAATTCTTCGTCTTCCAATTCCGCATCTTCTGTTTCCAATTCAGCAATTTCTGCTCCTTCAAATTCCGAGTCTTCAGTTTCTAACAGAGCAATTTCTGCCCCTTCAAATTCTGAGTCTTCACTTTCCAATCCAGCAATTTCGGCAACAATTGAACTCGGCAATATGTCCATGCTGATCAACTCATCGCCCGATCGCAATTTCATTGATTTTACACCCCGCGTCGCGCGGCCGACTGGGCGCAACTGTTCGTGATTGGTGCGGAAATGAATTGCCATGCCTTGGCGCGTACCGATGATGATGCTGTCGCCAACTTTTGCTCTCCGCACCCAGCGCAGTTGGTCGCCTTCTTCTAGAGAAATGGCGATTAATCCATTAGTGCGGATGTTGCCAAAAGCTGAAAGTGCGGTTTTCTTGATGTAGCCGCCTCGAGTCAACATTACCAAGTATTCTTCGCTGGTGAATTCTGTGACTGACACCATAGAAGTGATTTTTTCTTCTATAGGAATCGGCAGCAGTTGCACCACGGGAGTGCCGCGGGCAGTCCGCGAACAGATGGGAATTTGATAAGCTTTGACAGAGTAAACTACGCCCCTGTCGCTGAAGAACAAAACGCTGTCATGATCGCAGCACGAAAGGAAATGTTCTACTCCGTCGTCTTCTTTCATTTTCGCGCCTGCTTTGCCGCGAGTAGCGCGACTTTGGGCCTCGAAAGTGCTGACAGGCATCCGCTTGATGTAGCCTTGCTCGGTGATCAGAAGAATTGCTTGTTCGTTGGCAATTAAATCTCTTTCATCGATTTCTCCTTCGGCGTGTTCGATGACACTGCGTCTAGGAGTGGCGATTTTGGTTTGGATTTCGACTGCTTCAAATTCGGCGATTTCTAAGATGCGTTCCCGCCGCGCTAAGATATCTTCCAAATCGGCGATTTTAGCTCGCAATTCTTCGTGTTCTTGCTGAATTTTTTGCGCTTCTAATGCTGTCAAACGCCGGAGCTGCATTTGCAGAATTGCATCGGATTGCTGTTCCGAAAGACCGTAATTATCCATCAATTCCTGTTTGGCTGCTGCGGAGTCGGCAGCGGCGCGAATTAGGTGAATAATTGCATCTAAGTTGTCTAGGGCAATTAATAGGCCTTGCAGAAGGTGGTCGCGTTCTTCTGCTTTGCGGAGTTCATATTGAGTCCGGCGAGTAATTGTCTCAATGCGGAAGTCTAGGAAGACATTGAGGAATTGGGAGAGCGTAAGTAGTTGGGGTTCCCCGTTTACTAGCGCTAACATATTGGCTCCAAAGTTGGCTTGGAGGGGTGTTTGTTTGTAGAGGTTGTTGAGGACGACGCGCGGATAGGCGTCGCGCTTGAGTTCGATCACGATGCGCATTCCGTCTCTGTCGCTTTCGTCGCGAATGTCGGAAATTCCATCTAATCTTTTGTCGTTGACAAGTTCGGCAATTTTCTCAATTAGCGCTGCCTTGTTTGTTTGGTAAGGCAATTCGGTGATAATAATTGCTTCTTTGTCGGGGCGGCCGGGATGTTCGATGGTTTCAATGCCGGCGACTCCGCGCATTGTAATCGAACCGCGCCCGGTGGTGTAAGCATCGCGAATGCCGCCTCTGCCGAGAATTTGCCCTCCGGTGGGAAAGTCCGGGCCGGGGATGTACTGCATCAATTCCAGGTCGGTAATTGCTGGATTGTGGATTAGTGCTACTAAACCGTCAATTATTTCGCCTAAATTGTGTGGCGGAATGTTGGTTGCCATCCCTACAGCAATCCCGGAGGAACCGTTGAGCAAAATTTGGGGAATGCGTGCCGGGAGTACGAGGGGTTCTTGCTGGGAACCGTCGAAGTTGTCGCCGAAATCAACTGTTTCCGAGTCGATGTCGCGCAGCATGGAGTCGCTGGTGAGAGCTGTCAGGCGACACTCGGTGTAACGCATCGCAGCGGGCGGGTCGTTGTCAACGGAGCCGAAGTTGCCGTGGCCGTTGATCAGGCGTTCCCGCATGGAGAAATCCTGAGCCATCCGCACCAGGGCGTCGTAAACCGCTGTATCTCCGTGCGGGTGATACTTGCCCAGCACCTCCCCCACGACGCGGGCGCATTTGCGGAAAGGTCGATCGGGAGTCAAGCCCAATTCGTTCATGGCGTAGAGAATGCGTCGGTGAACGGGCTTGAGACCGTCCCTGGCATCTGGTAGCGCCCGACCGACAATTACGCTCATGGCGTATTCCAAGTACGATCGGGACATCTCATTACCCAGATCCGTCGGGATTATCCGCGACTCAGAGGTGCTCATAGGTTGAAAAACTCCGTTAAAAATTTAAATTTGACCGCTATAAATCTCAAAAATGCGATAAAATCGGTTTGGATTCAGTAGAGCTGCCAAATATTGCAAATTACTCCTAAAATTATATCACAATTGGCCTTTGACTTTATGGGAAAGTTGCCAGAAAAATTAAGGGGGGAAACAAGGACAATTGATAATTTGTCAGTTCGTGATTTGGTCAGGGGTTGGCAAAAGCTAGAAAGGTTTTTTTAGGCGGTCGGTTTTCATGCTTTCGTGAGTTTTTTTGAAGGCAATCTAAAAAAATAAAAGGGTTGCCCGATCGAAATTATAATTTCACAAAGCGGAAGGCCTTCTTAAAGCAAACTAAAAATCTAAAATCTAAAATCTAAAATCTAAAATCAGCCGATGCTACCTGTCATCTACTCCGACGATTTCTTGCTACACAAGACTGGAATGCTTCACCCAGAGCGACCAGAACGTTTAACGGCGATCGTCAACGCTCTGAAAGCTGCTCCCTGGGCGGCTCAAATTGAGTGGCAACTGCCCACCCCAGTGGCGCAGCGCGAACAAGCACTGTTCTCGGCTCTCAAAAAAGTTCACGCGCAAAGATACATCAAAGAAGTGGAACATTTGGCTCATCGGGGAGGCGGCTACCTCGACGGTGATACGCCGATTTCTGCTGAAAGTTACGACGTAGCGCTGCTAGCGGCGAGTGCTTGGCTCGATGGGGTCGATCGAGTGCTGGCTGCGGGGGAACCGGCTTTTGTGCTGGCGAGACCGCCGGGACACCATGCCGAAAAAGCCCGCGCGATGGGTTTTTGCTTGTTTTCCAATGCTGCCATCGCAGCTAACTACGCCCTGGAACAGCCGGGAATTAACCGCGTCGCCGTCCTCGACTGGGACGTGCACCACGGCAACGGCACTCAATCTGTGGTGGAAAACAGCCGGCAAATTGCCTACTGTTCCCTGCACCAATCTCCGTGCTATCCGGGAACGGGAGATGCCGACGAGCGCGGGGCCTACGGCAACGTGCTGAACATTCCCCTGTATCCGGGCGGCGGCATAGCTGAATACCTAAGCGCCTTTGAATCTCTTGTCGTACCTTTTTTGTCAAAATTTGAACCGGATTTGTTGATTGTCAGCGCGGGTTTTGACGCTACTGCGTCGGATCCGCTGGCGAGCATGACTCTGGCTCCGTCAGATTACGGTACTTTCACGGGATACTGCCTGCAAATCACCCGCCGCATCGCCTTTGGTTTGGAGGGGGGTTACGCGCTCAAAGAGTTGGCCGAGTCGGTTGTGGCGACTATTGACCGCTGCCTCAATTAGGTGGAAAATGGGCTATGGGGAAAATGAGGTTGAGAAGCCATGAGGACGGGATTGAGAACTTTTGAGGGCGATAAGCGAAGCTATCATTTGGCGATCGCCCTTGATGACTTTTTTCCTTCGCACCGATGACTTCTTCACGCTTGACTTCTTCACCCTTGACTTCTTCCTTCTGAGTTCCGTGACAAACATCACAAATTTAAAAGATCCGGGTCACTTGCCATCCAAGTCTCGGTCACAGATTTGTAGCGCAAAAATCACACTGTGTGAATGTTTTCGATCGCCTTTGGAGTCGCTCCCAGAGCTCATAATAGGATTATTAAAGTCAGGGTGTAAAAATTTTATATGTCTCAATCAACTAGGAGGTTTATCATGTCACTCTCCCAAATGACACTCGAAGAGTTATTTGGTCAGATAATGTTCTCCAGCGTCGTGACTCGCAACGACCGGAGCCAGCTGAGATCTGCACTCTTAGAAAGAACGCTGAATGAAGATGAGTATGCCATCATCAACCGACTTCTGTACAACGTGCGCCGCGGTTGGGTAAAAATTATCGATTAAAGAGGCGGCAGTCAACCTCCTTTAGGGGGAGTTAATACCATTTTCGATTTTCGATTTTCGATTAAAGAATTGGTAATGACTGATAACTATCGGGGTTTAGAGCACGGGGCTACAGTTACATTTTTTGGCGAACTGGTTAAAAGTAGAAATCGCCACCTCAGGAAGTTTTTTGTGTTTAATACTTGGATCGAAAGTTTGAGGTGTTGGAGAGCGGTGTGAATTATAAAAATCGCGCTACACATCAGCCTATAGGTAGAGATTATTATAAAATAACAGGTTTCGGGTGCATCTCTACTGCTTGAAAAATTGTGAGTTTTGAGTTGTTAACCCAGAGGTTAAATTAACTCAAAACTCATAATTGTTTGGAGGTGAGATTTGAGATTTGAGATAGGGAAAAACTGATGGCGATAGGGGTTGGGAGCGGTTAGAAAGTTGATATTTTATCAACGGGTATTAAAAATCAAAACTATAAGCAGTTTCGGGTTGAGGAGGATGGTGCGATCGTTACAAGCACACCGAGTCGTATAGGTCGATCGACCATTCCGGCAATTTGAGCCCGGAAGTGTCAAAATATTAACAACCAGTTCATCCCCAAAATATATGGCTCCCGCCGTTTTAATTGAAAATCTTCAGAAACGCTACGGCACTGTAGAAGCCGTTAAAGATGTTTCCTTCAAGGTAGAACCGGGGGAAATATTTGGTTTGCTAGGCCCCAACGGTGCAGGCAAAACCACAACCCTGCGGGTACTTTGTACTTTGAGTGCGCCCGATAGCGGACGCATTGAAGTGTCTGGCATTTCTGCTGTCAGCCAGCCGAGAATTGCCAGACAAAAACTCGGCTACGTCGCCCAAGAAGTGGCTCTCGATAAGGTGCTGACGGGGCGGGAACTCCTGCAACTGCAAGCAGCGCTTTACCATTTGCCGCGCCATACGATTAAAGGGCGGATTGAGAAAATGGTGAAACTCCTCGGTTTGGAGGAGTGGGAAAATAAAAAGACGGGCACCTATTCCGGCGGTATCCGCAAACGCCTCGACTTAGCTGCTGGGTTGCTTCACCAGCCGGATGTTTTGGTGTTAGACGAACCGACTGTCGGGCTCGATATTGAAAGCCGGGTGGTAGTGTGGGATTTCCTGCGCCGCTTGCGGGAGGAAGGTACGACGGTTTTGATTACGAGTCACTATCTCGAAGAAGTGGATGCTTTGGCCGATCGCGTGGCGATTATTGACAAGGGTACGGTAATTGCACAGGGGACGCCGGAGGAGTTGAAAAATCGGGTTGGGGGCGATCGGGTGACTCTGCGGATTCGGGAGTTTTCGCCGATCGAAGAAGCTGAAAAAGCTAAAAATCTGATGCAATCGCTGCCTTTTGTGCAGGAAGTAATTGTCAATACGGCTCAAGGAAATTCTCTCAATTTAGTAGTAACACCGCAAAGCGATGCGCTGGTGACTATTCAGCAAGCTTTAAAAGATGCGGGATTGCCTACTTTTGGGATTGCTCAATCTCGGCCGAGTTTGGATGATGTGTATTTGGCTGCGACTGGTAAGACGCTGTTGGATGCGGAGTTGGCTGCTGCTAGCAACCGCGATTTGAAGGCGGAGCAAAAACAGGCGATGCGATCGTAGTTTGAGGGAAGAAGGAAGAAGGAAGAAGGAAGAAGGAAGAAGGAAGAGAAAGCCTTCTTCTCTTTTTTAGATCGTTCGGCGGTTGGAAACCGCGTCTTGTCAAACGAAGTTCGGCGGTTAGAAACCGCGTCTTGTCAAACGAAGTCTGCCTTCGCAGACTAAGAGATAAACGGAGATATTTAAGAAATTAGTCTCCTCTCTCATTCCGGTGCAACCGGATTTGATATCATACATCTAACACTTGTTCTGCTGTCAGCGCTAATTCTGGGAAAGTTCGGGATATAATGCGATCGCTCCCTCGGTAAGCAGTCATTTGATAAACGCCATTTTCATCAAGCAGGTAAACAAAAACAGTCGGCTCTTTCGGGTTGCCCAAATAGTTTCTGCTACCCAAAGCTAAATAATCGACAATCCAATATTCAGAAATTCCCAGCCGCTGATATTCATCCAGCTTGTCGATATAATCATCTTCCCAATTTGTTGAGACAACTTCTACAACTAATTGTGGTGGTTCAGTTAGTGCTGAGTAAGCGAAAGGAGCTGAGTCCCAGACGGTTTTATCTACTACACTCACATCAGGATTGCGACCTTGTTCTTTACCATTGGGAGTTAACGTCCTCACCACAATTCTGCCAGATACCCAGTAGTTGAGCTTGAGTCTTTTTACCTCGTCTTTGAAAGCGTCTGAAAGAAATTCAGCGAGGGTTTCGTGCAGTCTGATTGGTAATATTCTCACAATTTCTCCATTCACAAGTTCATAGCGGCCTTCTTCATCGGGAAGTTGCTTGACAAATTGCTCGAAACTGAGCATCTGCTTAGGTTGGATAGGAGTTGCGGTCATGGCTGGCTCTCATTTAGCTAGATATTTAAGACTATTCTGCAACCAGTTTAACATACTGTTTTAACACAGGTGGAATCGTGAAAACGGTTTCTGTTTCACCGCTCAATTTTCCGATCATTCCCCGTCTGGCTAAAGATTGAATTGCTTTACATAATTCGCCTTGTGACCCTTGACATTTTGCCATCCATTGGGTAAACGAAACAGGCTCTGTTTCATTACTAATTAGGCTGATCGCCTGTATCTAAAATAATGAGACAGTGGCGATCGCTCTTGGGGTTTGGGGTTATAAAACTTACTAAGGTGCTTCAGAGTGTGTTATTATTTGAATAATCGAGCCTCTCGCAGCTAGTGGCGTTCACCAATACTCTCAAAGTGGTCGATGCCGATCCTGATGATATGGTTGTAGAGTCTGCGAGCATTGGAAATGCCAGCTATATTGTTACGGGCGACAAGCATATTATTGAAGGAAAACTTAACAAAGATAACTTATGAGTTTAACATCACTCTTGTCGGGCCGAAATAATCAAGAACTTCGAGACAAATTCAAGACAGAATTTTTAACACCATCTTTTAATTTAAAGGCGGAACTTAAAGCACCATCATTGACCAATAATTATGGAATCGTTGGGACAGCTTTTGACTATTTACTTCGCTTTTATTTAGAACACCACAATAAAGATACTTTTATTCACAGACGCTTTTGGGTGGCTGATGCTGTATTTCAATTGCTATCTAAAACATGGCTAAATTCAGGAACAGAAGTAGCGACAGGCTTTCATCGTGACAGAGTATTCAACACAAAACACCTTTTAACAATTATTACTAACCAATATGAACAGACAAAAGTTAATTATAAGAATTATATTAACAATGGACTGATAACTGATGAATTAATTTGTAATACAATTTTTCTGGCAAAACTCGATCTGCGTTATAGAGCAGGTATGATCGACCAAAATTTCGACAATTATAACCCTGAAGATATCAAAGACATAAAACAACTCATTTCACTTGTTGATAATAAAAATTTCCAAGCCAAAGAAAAGTGCTATTTGAATCCAACGTTTGGCGCGGGCTCATCGTTAGTTGGTGGTGCAGATGCTGACCTGATTATTGACAATACTCTAATTGACATAAAAGTAACTCAAAATCTTAAATTAGACAGAAACCATATCAACCAAGTTCTAGGCTATTACCTTTTATCACTTATTGGTGGTGTAAATAGTAATCCAAATGACAGACCCATTGAAAACATCGGAATATATTTTGCCAGACACGGCGAATTGTGGACTATTCCTATTGTTCAATTTGGCGATAAACAAAAATTTGAAACTTTCAAAGAATGGTTGATTTCTTATATTGATAGTAAGAACCAGACAGTAAAATTATTAAATATGGCGCTACTGAAAGAAGAAACACAAAAAGCAGACAAGAAGATAAAATTAGATGTAAAGAAAAAAACTTCAACTGAAATCAAAAAAACTAAGACCGTGACCAAATCAAAACGAGCGATCAAAAAAAAAGAGGAAAACAGCTAGAAACAAAGAGCTATCGCCCTTTATAATTGACCACTAATACTCTAATTCTTGCCATTCTCTATCTTCCTGGTAATGTTGCAACATTACCTCAGCTTGTTTTGCTAAAATGTTTCGCCTCTCTTCTAACGGCAATTGCATAAATTCTCTGCGACTGGGATAGTCGGCTAGTGTTGGTATTTCTAAATCTATATCGGTCGGCAAATTTTGAATTTGACGATCGCACTTCAATGCTTCTATTCGATCGGCTTCTGCTGCTTCCGCTGCAATGTCAGCATCAATTTCCTCTCGGTTAGCATGGTAATAAGTCAAAGCTGCATAGACTTCGGTGAGAGTTAAATGCCCGATGCGATCGGCAATTTCTTCTGCACTCAAACTTTGCTTGTACCAAATAGCAATGCGCCGGACTGTAACACCCGTTCCGGCAATAATTGGACAGCCACCATGTATGTCAGGCTGACGGCTAATTAGAGTTCCTATATCCGTGATAGTTGACAAGATTTTTTCCCCGCCAATTTCTGATTGTTCTCTTATCTAGGATAGCACTGTCAAATGTAGTTAGGAATGAGAATTAAATAACTTCCACAAGGAAAGTGGGATGGGCGTCCCGCCCGTCTTTTTTGGACGGGCGGGACGCCCATCCCACAATAACAATTAAAATTGTAAGTTATTTAATTCGCGATCCTTAGCAGACGGGGGGAAGTTTTAGGCAGAGGGAATTCTTCTAAATAAAGTTCCGTTGCCTCTTTGAAATTGGCTATCGCCTCTTCGATCGTCTCTCCTTGGCTAGCCGTTCCCACTTCAGGGCACTCGGCTACATAAACATCCTCTTCCCAATAAACAATTGCCGTAAAAGTACAAGACATTTTTTTGCTATATTATCGCTACTCAATGTAGCAGAGCCAGCACCGTTTTTCATTCGCGATCGCCTTTGACTCCCCTCTACATGATACAATTAAAACTATTGCAGCCAAAAGGTGAACGGCATGGTACAACAAATCGCCCCAGAAACAACACCACAAATCATCTACCCCGACAGTGACGGTCAACAAATAGCAGACAACACCAAACAATTCCGCTGGATTGTCACAATCAAAGAAAACCTAGAAATATTATTCGCTACTTCCCCTGACGTATTTATTGCAGGCGACTTACTCTGGTATCCCGTCGAAGGTGATAACAAAATTCGCAAAGCACCAGATATACTCGCAGTTTTGGGCAGACCAAAAGGAGACAGGGGTTGTTACAAACAATGGGAAGAAAATAATATTCCTCCTCAAGTAGTATTTGAAATATTATCCCCGGGAAAAACCCAGACGGAAACGATCGGAAAACTATTCTTCTATCAAAACTACGGAGTAGAAGAATATTATATCTATGACCCAGATACCTTAGAATTTACAGGATCTCAGCGAGTGGGCGATCGCCTAGAAGAAATCCCAGAAATCAACGGTTGGGTTAGCCCCCGCTTGGGCATACGGTTTCAAATGACACCAGAAACCATCGAAATTTATCGCCCAGACGATCGCAAATTCCTCACTTCCGTAGAATTAGATCGACTTCGAGAACAGGAAAGCCAACGTGCCGTAAGCGAACAGCAAGAAAAACAACTCGCTCAGCAAGAAAAACAACTCGCTCAACAACAGCTAGAAGAAGAACGCACTCTGCGACAACAGGAACAGCAGCGCTATCAAGCTTTAATAGAATTGCTGCGAGAAAAAGGGATTGACCCCCAACAGTTGTAAGCCCGATCGCCCGCCCAACACCACCAATACCTCCAGACTTGCTACTGTAAAGAGAGTTAGATTTAACTCACCCAAGAGCAGCATTCTCAAGAACAGGCAAGATGCCTGTTTCACAAAGAGTCAATTTTCTTCTTGTGGGCCGTTGCTCCTAGCCCGCCCTAAAGGGATGATTGCAAGTGGTGCAATATCTCAGATTTAATCAAAATCAACAACAAGCAATTATGAGCGGTAGTGTTACATCCCCCAACAACCTCAACCAGCAGCGGCCACTCTCCACGGCATCCGCTGACACTTCCAGTTCCCTGCTGGGCGACTTCATCCAAGAAACACTCGCCTTAACCAAGCGCCTGTTTATTCAATTGCAGCGCCGCCCCTCCACGCTAGTTGCAGGCATTATTCAGCCCCTGATGTGGTTGGTTTTGTTCGGAGCTCTGTTTGAAAATGCACCCGCCGGCTTGTTCGGCGAAAGCCAGAATTACGGACAATTTCTCGGCGCTGGCGTTATCGTTTTTACAGCCTTTGCCGGAGCGCTGAATGCTGGTTTGCCGATTATGTTCGATCGCGAGTTCGGATTTCTCAACCGCTTGTTAGTCGCGCCGCTGGCTTCCAGATTTTCGATCGTCCTGGCTTCGGCTATTTTTATCGTCACCCTCAGCTTGATCCAAACCGGCACAATCGTTACAGCGGGCGCGTTTTTGGGCGCGGGATTCCCCGGAGTTGCCGGACTGGGGGCGATCGCCCTAATTGTCCTACTATTAGTTTTGGGCGTCACCGGCTTGAGTCTGGGTTTAGCCTTCGCTCTTCCCGGTCACGTAGAATTAATAGCGGTAATTTTTGTTACTAACCTGCCGCTGTTATTTGCCAGCACAGCCCTCGCGCCGCTGTCATTTATGCCAGAGTGGCTGCAAGTTGTGGTGACTCTCAATCCTCTGAGTTACGCGATCGAACCCATCCGCTACCTGTACCTGCACAGCGATTGGTCCCTAGCCAGTGTCGTGATGCAGGCTCCTTGGGGTACAGTCACCTTTGGAGGAGCCCTATTAGTGCTGCTGGCGTTTGATTTGGTGGCGCTGCTGAGCATTCAACCGCTGCTGCGACGCCGGTTTGCTTAGGGCGATCGTTTAACCTGCACCATCAATTGTACGGACACTCCAAGAGCCCATTGGTGTCAACTTAACGTCAAACTCAGTCACAGAATGGTGTTGGACTATTAAGCCTAGATCCCCCCTAGCCCCCCTTAAGAAGGGGGGAACCGGAAATGGATCGAAGTCCCCCTTCTTAAGGGGGATTTAGGGGGATCTGGACTCAGGTAAAAACGAGATTTATCAAGGCTTTCAGGCGATTGTTGACACCAATGGGCACGGTGCGGTCTCCTTAGCCCCAGCAAAGTAATATAATATTTAGTCACAAGTCAGAATATTGTTTAGATAGAATTGTTTTTTTGAAAGTTCAACTAATAAATTATGAACACCAAAACTTCCAAATCCGGCAAATTGATGGTGGGGATTGCTGCAAGCGCGATCGCATCCTGTGCTCTGTTCTCGCCTCAAGCAAGCTTCGCTCAAGCCAGCGGTTTAAATAATCCCCAACCGCTGCAAGACTTTCAAACTCAAGACAATGCCGACCCATTTTCCGGCAGCGGCAGCGGCAGCGGAATATTTGATTTAATTCACAGATCCAGATTGGGAGGCGGCCGCAGCATGGAAGAATTTACTACCGAACAGCGCCAAAATTTGAACGATGCGGCCGCAGAATTTCGGAACAAACAGCGCCTACTACTGGAAAACCAAGCTGTACCTACACCAGGGGCGATCGCACCAGCAGAAATTACCGCCCCCGTCCCTTAAATTGACAAGTTTTGTTCGCAGCAAAGACTTTAGTTTTTATTGACTAAAAACCTCCGACAGAGAAAACGGATTTCTTAGTCTCAAGCGAGAGGGACGAAAGTTTGTCTAGCAGCGATTTCAAGATCCGAATCTTATCTATAGCAACCGCCCAGACGGTTAGGACATTCTTAACCGCTAAAACCATTGCTATTAGTGTTTCTTCCTTCTTCCTTCTTCCTTCTTCCTTCTTCCTTCTTCCTTCTTCCTTCTTCCTTCTTCCTTCTGCTATAAAAACCATCCCCCTTAATCCCGTTCCAACCACGCCCGCATTTTACCCGGATTAAGCAAACCGTAAGGATCGACCAACTCTTTAAACTGCAACTGTTCCACATTAATACTTTTCATCCCTCCATCTTCCAATATATAAGTGTGAGGATTAGCAATCATTGCGCCTTGCTCTTCGTGATAGCGAATAATTTGATTGAGCCGTGATTCCGTAGTGTAGCGAACTATTTGCAAAGCCGCGGGGCTCGCCCTGCCATTGATCCGCAAAAACTCCAAGTGCATCATCACCTCATCCCCATAATAATTGTACAGTTCCTCAATCAATTTCAAACCTTTGTCTGGGGGAAAAATCGTCTGCAAATAAGTCAGAGACGGGTCAGCGCTGCGAGCGTGCAGAGTTGTATGATTCCAAGTAAATTCAGCAATAGCTGCACCTTTGCTCGCTGCTTGCGCGTTTTTTTCATAGCAAATTGTGCCGCCATATTCGCGCACCAAATCTTGCAGCGGTTCCAGACAAGATTCAGCTACCATTAACAAAGCGCAGTGCTTACCTTCAGGAATCTCCTCGCGGAAAGCAGCAAAATAAGCAGGAATCGGCCAAGCACAAACACAAATTAGTTTTTTGATAATTCCGTCAGCATCGCCCAAAGCTTGACCGAAGTTGGCCGATGTCATAAAATCGTCAAAAGCGACGATGATTTCCGCCCAAGCACAAGCAGGGGCGAGGGGAATTTCTAACTCAGTAATAATCCCATTTGTGCCGTAAGCGTGATTGACTTTTTGCACTTCATCGCCGCGCAATTCCATGACGCGGGGCTCGTCTTCCATTGTAACGACTCGAACCGCATGAAGATTTCCCCGATCGCGCAATTGCCCGTAAGTTATCGAACCAATTCCCGCGCTACCGCCGCCGATAAATCCCCCAATCGTTGCGGTGCGATAGGTTGAGGGAACCATCCGCAATTCCCAACCAGTTTCTCGCGCTTGTTTGTCGAAAACCGACATTTTCACCCCCGGTTCTACGCAAGCTAAACCCGGTTTGATCCAGCGGATACTGTTCATTTTGCTGGTATCTAAAATCACGCCGCCCTTGAGGGGAATGCACTGCCCGTAATTGCCCGTTCCTGCACCTCTAACAGTTAGCGGAATTTTGGATTTGACGCAGGCTGCTGCAATCCGCAAAACTTCGGCTTCGCTGGCGGGACGAACTACTAAATCTCCTGTTTTATCACTTAAGAGAGGTTGCAAAACTGGACTGAAGTGATAATAGTCTTGAGATAGCTTGAAAACTTGCGCGCGATCGCTAATTATTTCGATTCCCGAGAGTTCCGACGAGAAAGCATCCCAGTCAATACTTTGAATCGCAGTTGCAGTCATTTTTTTTCCTTTATGCTCGCAGTATTATATCAAATCCGTTAGCATCTGAATTATTCATCTCTCTGTTCTCTGACTCTGCGTTAAGAGCGTTCTCTGCGGTTTAATCATTCCAATGCAACCGGAATTAATATTATATATTTTCTCAAGCATAACTTAGTAACATAAAATACTAACTGCAATCTTTCTTTATGCAGTAAGGTGCGCGGCCCGACGCACCCTACACATAGAAGTTCTGCCTCCAAGACTGCTTTTCTCAATTAACAAATCCCCCAAACACCGCCATACCGTAGTATTTCCAAGGAACTGCAACAGTCTCAAATCTAGCATTTACCAGCATTTCCAAC
The DNA here is from genome assembly GCF_036702495.1 of Microcoleus sp. C2D2. Classification (NCBI taxonomy): domain Bacteria; kingdom Bacillati; phylum Cyanobacteriota; class Cyanophyceae; order Oscillatoriales; family Microcoleaceae; genus Microcoleus; species Microcoleus sp. C2D2. Next base: position 17,449 of record NZ_JAUBTO010000107.1, read on the forward strand.
TGTGCCGAAAGTGTAGCTAGGCGATCGGGACTAGAATATCCGTAAGAGACACTCTTCCCCACATTTGCGCGAATTTGTGCTAAGGTTTCCCCCTGACTTAGCGCCCAATCTTCTCGCGCCGCTTGATAAATATCTTTCATTGCTGCTGATTCTGCTAAAAGAGGATCGGCATTCCAAAAACAGCCACCAGCATTTAAACTTTCGCGAATGCGTTGAAACAATTTCAACTTCATCTCATCCTCAAGATGGTGAATTGCCAGAGATGAAATGCAAGCATTGAATTTATCGCCCAAGCCTGAGAAATTTGGATTGTTCGCCCATTCTCCAAAATCCATTTCTAAACCAGTCCACCGGGCTGCGTATCCTGCCGACTCTATTTTGGCGCGCGCAAAATCAAGCATTCGCGGCGAGTAATCGACAGCCACTATTTCCGCAGACGGGTAGCGTTTGAGAACTTTTAAAGTGAGTTCCCCCGTACCGCAGCCGAGTTCTAAAATGCGGTGGTTTGCGCTAGCAATGCAGCCTGCTAATACATCCAGCATTTCGTCATATTTAGGTAAAAGTCGCCGAATGCCGGTATCAAAATTGGCAGTATTGACGAAAACTTCTCCCGCAAAAATTTCGTTGCGCGCCGGTGAGGCAGTAGAGTCAGAATTCACGATCGCCAACCATAGACTACAATTGCTATCCTAACTGAAATAGAGCAAAAAGTGCGTGAAGTAGGGACAGAGCACGGCGCCGTGTCCTTACTCGATCATCTATACTTCACTCAACAGAAAACAACTATAAACTTATGCGTATTTTTACGGATAACCGAAACATTCGCGGTAAACAATAATTAACCCTCCGCTGCACCCAGAGAGTCTTGCTTTACCCCGGGCGCCAGCAAAACACTCTGAACAAGCAGTGTTATGTTAGTAGTGCATAAATTGAAATAAAGATTAAACCTCAGGCTTGAGGATACCATGCGCCAGTTGATTTCTCGCAGTCGGGCTGCCATCAGCCAATTTATTTACAAGGGAATTCTGCTTGCGGTGACAATTTTATTTTGTGTAGGTGTAGGAGTAGCGATGGCAAATATGTATCGTCTTTCCTCCTCGCTAATCCAATCGCAAGCCCTCCAAAATGCCACCCTCTATGCCCAAACTATTAAAGAAGCCCGCACCCTTTACAGTTCCGATGTTATCACTCCTTTAAACACCGCTGAAGCAATTAACTTTACCCACGACTACAACCCGACAAAAGTAACTGTTCCCGTACCGGCTACTTTCTTAATAGAACTAGGCAAAAAACTCACACAAAAAAATCCCGAAGTATCACTTCGTCTCTACAGCGACTACCCGTTTCCCTGGCGACGAGAAGAAGGCGGAGTCCGAGACGATTTTGAACGGCAAGCTATTACCTATTTGACGAAAAATCCGACAAAAAAATTTTTTCGAGTTGATAATTTTCGCGGCAAGCCAGCCTTTCGATATGCCGAGGGAGATATTCTAAGTTCTAGCTGCGTTAACTGTCACAATACTCACCGCGACAGTCCTAAGACTGATTGGAAAGTAGGAGATCTGCGGGGTATATTAGAAATTACTCAACCTCTCGATACCCTCACTGAAAATACTCAAAGTGAACTAAAAAACCTGTTTTTACTGTTAGTAGGACTTTCATTTTTAGGGGTTACAGGATTAATTTTAGCTATCAGCAGGTTGCGCCAAAATGCTAAACAATTAGAACAGCGCGTCAGGGAACGCACCGCACAATTGCAAGAAACTAATGTAGAATTGCTGAAAGAACAGGAAAAGAGCGATCGCCTGCTGCTCAATATTTTACCCGAATCCATTGCTGCTAGGTTAAAAGACGGTCAAAGCAGTATTGCTGACGGCTTCGCAGAAGTCACGATTTTGTTTGCGGATATCGTAGGCTTTACCGTGCTTTCAGCACAAAGATCTCCCGAAGAATTGCTCGATTTCCTCAACGAAATCTTTTCAGCCTTCGATTGTCTGACAGAAAAGTACGGCTTGGAAAAAATCAAAACAATTGGAGATGCTTACATGGTAGTGGGAGGTTTGCCAAACCCCAGCACCAACCACGCCGAAAGCATTGCGGAAATGGCTTTAGATATGCAGGACGAATTAGCAAAATTTAATGCCAAACATCATGCAGAAATTAACATTCGCATCGGCATCAATACCGGGCCTGCAATTGCGGGGGTTATTGGCACTAAAAAATTTATTTACGACCTCTGGGGCGATGCCGTAAATACAGCATCCCGCATGGAATCCCACGGGATTGCCGGCGCGATTCAAGTCACACAATCAACTTACGATATCTTGCAAAATAAGTATCTGTTTAAAGACAGAGGAATTATCCACGTCAAAGGTAAGGGCGATATGAATACTTATCTGCTTGCAGGCAGGTTAGCCAACGCACTTTCCGTTTAATTTGTTTATTATATTATTAAGGGGTCTGCTAGTTAGTCCCGAGTCAGTCAATTTTAGATTTTAGATTTTAGATTTTAGATTTACTGCACAGGTGAATCTGGGAGCTTGAACTTTGGTCTAAAATTTTTATATATCCACGAGTTAAGTCGGGGGCTGGTATCCGTTTTTGGGCGGGTCATCATTCATTAGCCGTTAGTGGTCAGCCAAGAACTAACAGTTAATGGCTGCTGGCTTTTGACTGCTGACAATTACAGGAATTACACAGGGGATGTTAGAAACGCGGTTTCTGCGCAGTTACTTCGTTGACTAACCCAAAATTTATTACGAAAACCCGGTTGATTTTCCTATTCCCTAAACTAGCCATTTGCAAAATAGTAAATTTTATGTACTTGCGGATTTTATCATTCTTGAGTTTTTTCAAATCTCGCTTGTCTAGGCAAATAGCTTTGTGGGTATTTGCTAGCATTCTTGTCATAGAGGGAATTATTTTAGTTCCCTCTTATTTTCGGCGCGAAAATGAACTTTTAAGTCAACTGGAACAGGTATCTCGGGCGACTGTAGATTCCCTAGAGTTTTTGCTCCAACAAGATATTTCCGATCGCACTTTCTTGCAAGAAGAAGTAAAAAATATTACTAAGGATTCTCAAGTAGTGTTAGGACTGTCTATTTACCAAGCTAACGGTCAGCTAATATATACACTTGGCGAACCCCCAGAAATCAGTTTACAGCAACTAAAAAAAGCTCGTATAGTTCACAATCAAAATTTCGATGGCAAGAGGTACGATATTGCTTGGACGGAGCGACATTTTGGAGGCGATTACATCTTAATTGTTCGTCACGATGCTTCTACCGTTCAGCCGGAACTCTACGCATTTATCGCACGGATTGCTGTTCTAGTAATCATTATATCAGCCTTTGTCACTTCTGTGACTATGTTATTTTTAGGGGTGACAGTAATTGCACCTATCTTGAGATTGCGCGATGACTTGATCGCTGCTGGAGACGCTTTGAGCAAAGATCGAGAACAACCTGATTTCTACTCTCTGTCTGCCAAGCGCGATGACGAGTTGGGAGAACTCATGCTCGCATTCAATCAAATGTTTCACCGAGTATACAAGGAAATCGCACAGCGGAAACAAGCTGAGGAAGTATTGCGCACCGAACAAGAAAAGTCTGAACGTTTATTACTAAATATCTTGCCGGCAATGATTGCCGATCGCCTAAAACAAGGTCAGATAAATATTGCGGATGGATTTGCCGATGTTACGGTTTTGTTTGCTGATATTGTGGGCTTTACCGAAATATCTTCGCGCACGTCTCCGGCAGAATTAGTCGAGTTGCTTAACAAAATATTTTCATCTTTCGATAGCTTGAGCGAGCAATACGGCTTAGAAAAAATTAAGACGATAGGCGACAATTATATGGTAGCAGGCGGTTTGCCGCTTCCCTGTACAAATCACGCCGAATCTATTGCCGAAATGGCCCTGGAAATGCAGCAAGAAATTATGAAATTCCGCGACGAATGCGGTCAACCTCTCAATATCCGCATTGGCATTAATACTGGGCCTGTTGTAGCAGGTGTCATCGGCACTAAAAAGTTTATTTACGATTTGTGGGGAGATGCTGTGAATACAGCAAGCCGCATGGAATCTCAGGGGCTTCCGGGTAAAATTCAAGTTAGCAGCTCAACTTATGAGTTGCTGTGCGATAAGTATTTGTTGGAAAAACGCGGTAAAATTAATGTTAAAGGCAAAGGAGCAATGACGACTTATTTGCTGAAAGGTCGAAAATTGTAACTGACAAATTTAACCGTCGCCTGGGAATACGCGATATGGCGGCAGACGTTGCAGGGCTGCAGCCTTCAACTCCAAACTAGATTTTTTTTAACGAACCGCGAAGACGCGAAGGACACGAAGGAAGAGAAGAAGAAAGAGGACAAAATAAAAAGTTCACAAGGGAGTTATTATTGCTATATTAAAATGCAGGTTAATATTAGTGATAGGGGCAAAAATGACGGGGAATAAGGAACATGATTATTCAAGTTTACCGATTTGGCAGCCCTTCACGCAAATGAAAACGGCTGCCCCGCCGCTGAAGGTAATTCGCGGCAAAGGATCGGTGCTGGAATTAGCAGACGGGCGGCAAATTCTTGACTGCATTTCTAGTTGGTGGGTGACTGTTCACGGGCACAGCCATCCGGTTCTCGCTGAGGCTCTTTACGCACAAGCCCAAAAGTTAGAACACGTAATCTTTGCGGGATTTACTCACGAACCGGCCCTGAAACTTGCTAGTAAGTTGCTAACTCATACGCCTGCTTCTTTAACGCGGATTTTCTTTTCTGATAACGGATCGACTGCTGTTGAAGTTGCTCTGAAAATGGCATTTCAATATTGGCGCAATCTCGGAGAAACTAACCGCACTAGCTTTATTAGTTTTGAGGGAGGTTATCATGGCGATACTGTGGGCGCGATGTCTGCTGGCAGAAGTTCGCTGTGGTGGGAATCTTTTGCACCTTTAATGTTTGCTGGGGATGTTGTTCCTTTTCCGGCGACTTTTGACGGCGATGATGAGGTGGAAAGCAAGGAGGCGGCGAGTTTGGAGAAATTGGAGTTTTTTTTAAAGCAGGGCGGCTATGCGGGTATTTTTATCGAACCTTTGGTGCAAGGTGCCGGGGGAATGCGAATGTGCCGCCCTGAGTTTTTGCAGGATCTCGCCCAACTTGCCCGCCAGTTTAATGTATTGTTGATTTACGATGAAGTAATGACGGGTTTTGGTCGCACGGGTGAACTGTTTGCCTCTGTTAAATCTGCAACGAAGCCGGATATCCTATGTTTGTCTAAAGGATTGTCTGGCGGCTGTTTGCCAATTGCTGTCACAATGGCATCGGAGGATATTTATCAAGCTTTCTGGCGAGATGAATCGGACAAAGCTTTTTTTCACAGTCATTCTTACACCGGAAATCCCTTAGCTTGTGCGGTGAGTGTAGCATCCTTGGAGCTTTTGGAGCAAAACCCAAATGTGTATCAAGGGATGGAAAAATTGCACCGCCAATACCTGAATCAATGGCTGAGAAATCATCCTAAACTCGAACGGATTCGGACTTGCGGCACCATCGCAGCAATGGATGTGAAAACGGAAAGCGTTTCCGGTTATTTTAATGACATCGGTTCTGTTTTGAAAGCCAGATTTCTCGAAGCGGGGTTTTTGCTCCGCCCCTTGGGAAATACGCTTTACTTGATGCCTCCCTACTGCATTTCTCCTGATGAACTAGAATCGATTTATCGGGTAATTCGTCAGGTTTTGGATACTCTGTAAACCCTTTAATTTTAGTAATGAATCTACCCAATTGGAACGATTTGGCTGACGACGCGCTGGCGGGCAAATGTCTCTCTCGCGAGCAATCTTTAGCCGTATTGCGCGCACCGGATGAGGTTTTGCTGGAACAACTAAACGCAGCTTATCGGGTGCGCCGCCACTACTGGGGAAACCGAGTCAGGCTGCACTATTTGTTAAATGCTCAAAGTGGCCTTTGTCCTGAAGATTGCCATTATTGTTCTCAGTCAAAAATTTCGACTGCGGAAATTGAGAAATATCCGCTTTTAGCTAAGGAGAAAATTCTGGATGCGGCCCAACGCGCAGCAGAGTTAAAAGCTGGTACGTTTTGTTTGGTGATTTCGGGCCGTCAACCCAGCGCATCTACTTTCGATCGCGTTTTGGATGCTGTCGAGACTGTGAAGGCAAATTATAACCTGAAAATTTGCGCTTGTTTGGGATTGTTGAGCGAGGAGCAAACTCATCGGCTGGCTAAAGCTGGAGTCGATCGGGTCAATCACAATCTCAATACTTCCGAATCATATCACTCGGACATTTGCACGACTCACACTTTTGGCGATCGGGTTGAAACCGTCGAACACGTAAAAGCAGCGGGAATCACAACTTGTTCCGGCGGAATTTTGGGGATGGGCGAATCGGATGATGATGCGATCGATTTAGCGCTTTCGCTTCGCAAGTTGGGCGTTACTAGCGTGCCGGTTAATTTTTTCATTCCGATTCCCGGTACGCCATTTGCAGATGTGAACAGGTTAACTCCCCGCCAATGTTTGCGAATTCTCTGTTTGTTCCGATTTTTGCTTCCCAGTCAAGAAATTCGGATTGCTGGGGGACGGGAGGTGCATTTGCGATCGCTGCAACCTCTCGGACTCTACCCCGCTAATTCTATCTTTGTTGGCGATTATCTGACAACTCCCGGACAAGCTGCCCATCAAGATTGGGACATGATTCGAGATGCGGGGTTTGCGATCGAATCCCCCGAAGGTTCTCTCTTAGAAGTTGATTCAGCAGTTACCAAATCCGAACAAAAACCCCTGGCTGTTTAACTTTTATACCAGTAGTCAATCCGATGAAATAGAGTAGGACACGGCAGTGCCGTGTCCCTACCCAATATCTATATTTCACGTTTACGCATGGGGAAGAGAAACCGGGTTTCTGAGGTAGCAAATGCGTCAGCCGTAAGTTCTTAGATTGTAGTCATAAACCCGGTTTCTACGGTTGACATTCTTCAATCTAAAATCTAAAATCTAAAATCTAAAATCATACAAGGGGGGGAAATTGTGGACAAACGCGAAGAAATTACGATCGCAGAATACCAGCTAACAGCCGAATCTTTCCGAGAAGGAACTTGGCATCACGACGTATCCCAAAATCGATCCGCACTGACGGCTGCTATGCCCCGCAATCCCGGTAAAATTCTCGATATAGGATGCGGGCCGGGACGAGATTTAGTAGCGTTCAAGAGCCAAGGACACACAGTTGTAGGGTTAGATGCAACTCCAGCTTTTGTTGAAATAGCTAAGAAGTTATCGGGATGCGAAGTTTGGCAGCAATCTTTTCTGAATCTCGACTTGCCAAAGGCAGAATTTGACGGTATTTTTGCCAATGCTTCCCTGATTCACGTTCCCAGCGACGAGATGGTGAAAGTGCTGCAAGATTTGCACAAAGCCTTAGTTGTTAGCGGTGCAATTGTCATGTCAATGTGCCGGGGAAATTGGGAGGGATACGACGAGCGGCCAACGGGAAAACGCTATACTGCCGGATGGGAATATCATACTTTAGCGCCTTGTTTAGAACAAGCGGGATTTGCCATTGTCGATCGCTACTATCGCCCCCCCGGCTTACCCCGCGAAGCTCAATCTTGGGTAGTAATAGTGGGCAGAAAAATCTAACGTAAATTAAAAATTGGGAACAGGTAATTGCGAATCTTTCCCCTCTCTTCCTCTGCGCCCTCTGCGCCCTCTGCGGTAAAAAAAACTAATTCAAAAATTTACAGAGGATTGTTGTATACTGTTCCACAGTCAAAACAACCAATTTCTGCACAACTTAAAACACAATTAATATGACAGAGAAATCCCACATTTTTTTAGCTGGTGCTAGTCGAAACCTCGGCCTAGAAATTGCGAAATGTCTGGCAGCACAAAAGATGCAAGTAACAGCACTTTTGCGATCGCCCGCAACCAGCACCGAATTAGAAACCATGGGCATCAAAGTCGTGACTGGCGATGCTTTGGATGCTGCCGCTGTGGAAGCTGCGATGGCTGGCGGCGATCCAATTCATGCCGTAATCAGCACAATTGGCGGCTTGCCAAAAGATGGAGAAAGAGCCGATTATTTGGGCAACAAAAACTTGATTGATGCGGCTGTCAAAGCAGGCGTGCAAAAATTTATTTTAGTTTCATCCATCGGTAGCGGTAACAGTGCCGCTGCTTTGCAACCGCAAGTTTTGGCAACTTTGGGCCCGGTCTTAATTGAGAAAGAAAAAGCCGAAAATCATTTGATAGAAAGCGGGATGATTTATACAGTGATTCGTCCGGGCGGACTCAAATCGGAACCTGCAACAGGCAACGGTATTTTAACAGAAAATTGTCGAGTTGCTGGAACTATTCACCGGGCGGATGTAGCGCAGCTAGTTTGTCAGTGTTTAGTTTCTGAGGCTGCTAGCAATAAAGTTTTGTCGGCGGTAGATCAACAGATGGTTTACGGCAATCCAGAATTTGAGGTATTAAACCTGTAGGGGCGGGTTTAGCGCAAAATAAGCTGTCTGCCATCTAAATTGTATTTTTTGGGCGGGCTAGGAGCAACGGCCCACAGGAAAATTGAACTTTTGTGGAACAGGCATCTTGCCTGTTCCTAAAAATGCTGCGCCCGCCCCACAAGAAAATTGAACTTTTGTGGAACAGGCATCTTGCCTGTTCCTAAAAATGCTGCGCCCGCCCCACAAGAAAATTGAACTTTTGTGGAACAGGCATCTTGCCTGTTCCTAAAAATGCTGCAAGATTTGGCACTCAAGAATCAAATGGCTTAATCCACGATCGCCAGATCGCCCAATCCAAAACCCAACCCGCGATCGCAAACAATACTACACTCTCGGCACCGCGAACAGCAAACGGCAATAACTCCTGTAGGGCGGGCATCTTCCCGGGTTCAAAAAACAATCCAGCATCCAATTGTCCAAAAGCCCGCACCAACCCAAAAGCCAACACCGCACCAGATTTAAGCTGCAGGTTAACATCTCGGCGAATCGCATAGCGGTAAGTCACGCCGAACAAAAAACCGCCCAAAAGTGCGATCGCCCCTCGGGCGGCAAAATTTATGTCAATTTCCCTTACCTGCAAACTCGCCAGAGAATCCCACCTATCCGCTAGAATGAAGCTATTACCAAGGGCGATCGCCCCAAAACCCAGCAAACAAGAAAAAGCAGCAACACTCCCTGCCTTCAAAGATTCTACCCGTTCAGCGGCACTAAAATTTGACGAGTCCTTCACGGCGCCCTCATTCTTAAAATAGCTCAAATTGACTTATCATAAGGTTTGGAGTCACTTTGTACAGTTTGTTCAATAAATAGCTATGGATATTTTGTCACTCGGTTGGGTTTCGGTGCTAGTTCTGTTCTCCTTCTCAATTTCAATGGTCATTTGGGGACGCAACGGTTTCTAGATTCCACAATAGCTTGCGGGGCGAGCTTTTTAACTGCCCCGCATTTTTGGTTCATGCTATTTAACCAAATCAAAATAACACGAGTTGTAAACATGACTGCCAAAAAAATATTAATGCTAGTCGGCGACTTTGTAGAAGACTACGAAGTAATGGTTCCCTTCCAAGCACTGCAAATGGTAGGTCACACCGTCCACGCCATCTGCCCGGACAAAGCAGCAGGCCAAACAATTCGCACCGCAATTCACGACTTTGAAGGCGATCAAACCTACAGCGAAAAACCCGGTCACAACTTCACTTTAAACGCGACTTTTGACGAAATCAACCCGGCAGACTACGACGCTTTGATTATCCCGGGAGGACGCGCCCCAGAATACATCCGCCTCAACGAACAAGTGCTGCAAATTACCCGCTACTTTGCCAACAGCAAAAAGCCGATCGCATCTATTTGTCACGGCTTACAGGTTCTAACTGCAGCAGGCGTACTCGAAGGCAAACGCTGCACCGCATACCCCGCTTGCAGCCCCGACGTACTCCGGGCCGGCGGCAAATATACAGAAGTTCCCGTTACCGAAGCCGTAGTCGATGGCAATTTAGTCACCGCCCCCGCGTGGCCGGCACATCCTAACTGGCTGGCTGAATTCCTGAAAGTTTTGGGAACGAAGATCGAACATTCAGAAACAATCCTCGTTTCGTGAATTACGCTGTAAAACCAGGTTGATACGCAAAAGGTAATTGGTAATTGGCAATTGTCCTTTATTCACGCTTGACTTCTTCCCTCAAAATCCCTCATTTAAATGGGTTAAATCCGTTAAATCCCGATTCACTGCTTCCTTGCCAAACTTCCTTCAGACTTTGAAAATCTTAACAGTCAAAGTAAAACCTAATTCCAAACAGCAAAGCATCGCAGAACAACCAGACGGCAGTCTTACAGTACATCTCAAATCGCCGCCAGTTGACGGTAAAGCCAATCAAGAATTAATCATGCTGTTGGCAAAAAAGTTTAAAGTGCCGAAATCTGCGATCGGCATTAAATCCGGTTTTTCCTCCAGAAATAAACTTGTGGAAATTCCAATCGAACCTGCAACTTATACCAATTCTCAAAAGTAGCGCTCAAGATAGATGGTACGCCAGCATCTGTAGGGACACGGCAATGCCGTCCCTAGGGGATATTTGAAAACTGCTATAAAGTTAACCACAAATCTATCTAAAGATGGATTCAGACTCAGCTTTGAATTCATACAGTAGTAGTTGTAGAGTTAGAATATAAAATTATGAGCATTGAAAATAGAGTCGAAGCAACAGCGAAGAATATTGAAGGCAAAATCCAAGAAGCTGTTAGCGAAGTTACAGGCAATCAGAAAGATAAATTAGAAGGTCAAGCCAAGCAGGATGAAGCATCAGCAATTCACCTGAAAGAAGACCTCAAAGATAAAGCCAAAGAGATTGTAGACAACGCTTAGTAACAGTATTCGCTACAATTTTCCTGCCTACTAAATCCCGCAAAAATATCGTTTGCGGGATTTTTTTTATAATTAGCCTAAATTATTTGTACCAATATGTAGGGGCGGGTTTTACCAACCATAATTGCCAAAAACTAACCATCTCATAAACCCGCCCCGACCCACCCAAATATTCAGAATTAATTGAATTTAACGGTTTGGCGACGATGCTTAATCCGGGTTATTCGTTGGGTGGGGGCGGGTTTATCAACATTATTGGTGCGTGGCAAAATTCATCGGCGAACCGCCCCTACAGATTCTAGTAATTCATAATGCAAAAGCATTAATTTTGTGGCGGGAATTGTCTCCATTGCATAACTTGTGCCATCTTGATGAGAAAATTCTACCTCAACAGCACTGCCATCAAATTCCATCACAACTGTTCCTACTTGTGATGAAAGATAATTTAATGATTTGTTTTGTTTCAAAATGGGTTGCTTCTAAGTCTTCTGTTAAAGCAACAATATTTAGGGCTTGCTGAATAATCGATCGTAAACCAAGATCGGGAGCGATTGATATATTCAAGCCGAGTTAAAGATAAGTT
>NZ_JAUBTO010000108.1:0-28793 GCF_036702495.1 Microcoleus sp. C2D2
GGTAAGACTACTCCGGTAGCACGTTGCTGTGAAGTGTCAAGGAATCCTCGCACTTATAGGGCGAGGAGGTATGTCAAGTAGACGATCTATCGCCAGATTTGCCCGGAGTCAGACAACCTAAAACTTTTGAAGAGTTTAGCACCAAGCACAATGAAGTCTACGGTCAACGTTATGGCCTCAATACCTGGGCTGATTTGCAGGCTTCCACCACCATCTATGCTAGCTGGGATGACCACGAACTCACGAATGATTTTGCCGGGGGTGCAACACCTACTGAGTCGTCGCAAAAAGAGGGGATTTTCGGGACGGGGGGAGGCTTTGTCAATGATACGCCTGTATTTGACACAGCTTTACAAGCATTTCAAGTCTACAATCCCCTGCGAAATGATTTTTATGGCAATACGGGCGACTCTCGCACTGCTAACGAGCAAAAACTTTATCGTTACAATACCTTCGGCAGTGATGCAGCTACATTTGTGTTAGACTTGCGCTCTTTCCGAGATAATTCTTTGAAAAGTATTGCGGAAACTTCGGACCAAGCTACTGTTAATAAGTTTCTCAACGATGCCTTTACGCCGAATCGCACGCTGTTAGGGGCAGCGCAACTTCAAGAATTGAAAAATGATTTACTGAAAGCTCAACAAAATGGCATAACTTGGAAGTTTATTATGTCAAGCGATCCGATTCAAAATTTTGGTATTCCGGTTGCAGGCGATCGCTGGGAAGGTTATGCTGCTGAACGAACAGATTTGCTGCGTTTCATCAAAGAAAATAACATCAAAAATGTGGTTTTTGCCACCGGAGATTTTCACGGCTATGTCGTGAATAATGTCACCTATCAAGAAGCCGCAGGTCAGCCGCAAATCCCTACGGATGTTATTGATGTAATGACCAGTCCTGTTGCTATTCAGTTGAACATCGGGCAAGGGCCGTTTGCCGCCCCCTTTGGCCCGGCAACAGTTGCTTTTACGCCCACCGCCTTACTGCCACAATCGGAAAAAGATCGCTATAATTCATTGCCGACAAGGGAAGAAAAAGATGCTTTTGTCCGCAATATTCTGGATACTCGGACAGCGCCGCTAGGATACGATCCAGTTGGTTTGGAAGGTTCTGGGATTGACGCTAGACTGATTCAGGGAGAGTATTTAGGAGTGCATACCTACGGCTGGAATGAGTTTGAAATTGCTCCTGAGAGTCAGCAGTTGCGGGTCATAACTTATGGTATTGAACCTTACACGCAGTCTCAACTTGATGCTAATCCCAATGCGATTATCAATCAAAAGCCGTTTATTGTCAGTGAGTTTGTTGTTAATCCTAAGTGATTAAATAGACTTCTTGCAAAAATATCCAGGCGATTGAAATCGCAGTAACAAAAACTAAGTCCGCCTGCGCGGACTTTCAAATGATAATTATGGTGATTTGTGTCCTAATTTGGTAGCTATAATTTTCGGAACTGTAAAGTTTTATGGTTTAGTTTGTGGTTGCCACTTACAGATAGACGCTGGTTTGAGCGGGCAAGTTTTGGGAGCGATCGGATTTCCGCTGAGGTAGAGATCAGTCAGGTTAGTCAAGGATTGTAGCGGTTTGATGTCCCTGATTTGATTGTTGTCGAGGACGAGCGAATTCAGGTTAGTCAAGGATTGTAGCGGTTTGATGTCCCTGATTTGATTGTTTTTGAGACTGATCAAAATCAGCTTAGTCAAGGATTGTAGCGGTTTGATGTCGCTGATTTTATTGTCGCCAATGCCCAGCAAAGTCAGGTTAGTCAAGGATTGTAGCGGTTTGATGTCGCTGATTTGATTTTTTTCGAGGCCGAGCAAAGATAGTTGAGTCAAGGATTGTAGCGGTTTGATGTCGCTGATTTTATTGTTGTCGAGGACGAGCCAAGTCAGGTTAGTCAAGGATTGTAGCGGTTTGATGTCGCTGATTTTATTTTTTTCGAGTTCGAGCCGAGTCAGGTTAGTCAAGGATTGTAGCGGTTTGATGTCGCTGATTTTATTGTTGTCGAGGTCGAGATAAGTGAGACTCGAAAGTTTCAGATTAGCCGCATTGCACTCAGTAGTCTTTGCTTTCTGCAACAGCAACTCAACAGTACGTTTAGCTTCAGGACTCAAAGCAGCTTTTTGGCGACACCAGTCAGCAAATGTTCGTCTACTGTTTCCCGATCGCGTTTCAGCAGCCTTGGCAGACAGTCCATTTCCAGATAATGCTAGGATCGCACAACAAGTAAGTGCGATCGACTTTGGTAACTTCTTATGTTTGTGTGCAACTATGAGTGTCATAATCTTGTACCTCTAATTTTCCCAACAGTAAGGTTTGAGCATTTAATTTCAGGGTTCCCACTTACAGATAGACTCTGGCTTTAGAGGGCAAGTTTTGGGAGCGATCGGATTTCCGCTAAGACCGAGCTCGGTCAGGTTAGTCAAGGATTCTAGCGGTTTGATGTCGCTGATTTTATTGTTGCTGAGGACGAGCCCAGTCAGCTTAGTCAAGGATTCTAGCGGTTTGATGTCGCTGATTTGATTGTCGCCAAGGCCGAGCCCATTCAGGTTAGTCAAGGATTCTAGCGGTTTGATGTCGCTGATTTTATTGTTGCTGAGGTTGAGCAAAGTCAGGTTATTCAAGGATTCTAGCAGTTTGATGTCGCTGATTTGATTGTCGCCAATGCTGAGAAAAGTCAGGTTAGTCAAGGATTCTAGCGGTTTGATGTCGCTGATTTGATTGTAGTCGAGGAAGATCCAAGTCAGGTTAGTCAAGGATTCTAGCGGTTTGATGTCGCTGATTTTATTGTTGTTGAGGAAGAGCACAGTCAGGTTAGTCAAGGATTCTAGCGGTTTGATGTCGCTGATGTTATTGTTTTGGAGGAAGAGTTGTGTGAGACTCGAAAGTTTCAGATTAGCCGCATCGCACTCAGTAGTCTTTGCTTCCTCCAACAGCACCTCAACAGTATGTTTTGCTTCAGGACTCAAATCAGCTTTTTGGCGACACCAATCGGCAAATGTTCGTCTACTGTTTCCCGATCGCGTTTCTGCAGCCTTCGCAGACAGTCCATTTCCAGATAATGCTAGGATCGCACAGCAAGCAAGTGCGATCGACTTTTGTAACTTCTTATGTTTCTGTGCAACTATAAGTGTCATAATCTTGTACCTCTAATTTTCCCAACTGCAAAGTTTGAGCGTTTAATTTCAGGGTTCCCACTTACAGATATACTCTGGCTTTAGTGGGCAAGTTTTGGGAGCGATCGGATTTCCGCTGAGATCGAGATAAGTCAGTTTAGTCAAGGATTGTAGCGGTTTGATGTCGCTGATTTGATTGTCGAAGAGAAAGAGCGAAGTCAGGTTAGTCAAGGATTGTAGCGGTTTGATGTCGCTGATTTGATTGCCGCTGAGCGCGAGATCAGTCAGGCTAGTCAAGGATTGTAGCGGTTTGATGTCGCTAATTTGATTGCCGCCGAGGCCGAGATTAGTCAGGCTAGTCAAGGATTGTAGCGGTTTGATGTCGCTGATTTGATTTTTGTAAAGGTTGATTTCAATGAGTTTAGTCAAGGATTCTAGCGGTTTGATATCGCTGATTTGATTGTAGCCAAGGTAGAGCCAAGTCAGGTTAGTCAAGGATTGTAGCGGTTTGATGTCGCTGATAGAATTGTCATTAAGGGTGAGCCCAGTCAGGTTAGTCAAGGATTCTAGCGGTTTGATGTCGCTGATTTGATTGCCGGTGAGGTCGAGTGTCGTGAGACTCGAAAGTGTCTGATTAGCCGCATCGCACTCAGTAGTCTCAGCTTTCTGCAACAGCACCTCAACAGTACGTTTAGCTTCAGGACTCAAATCAGCTTTTTGGCGACACCAATCGGCAAATGTTCGTCTCATGTTTCCCGATCGCGTTTCTGCAGCTTTGGCAGATAGTCCATTTGCAGATAATGCTAGGATCGCACAACAAGCAAGTGCGATCGACTTTGGTAACTTCATGTGTTTCTGTGCAACTATGAGTGTCATAATCTTGTACCTCTAATTTCCCCAACAGTAAAGTTTGAGCATTTAATTTAAGGGTTCCCACTTACAGATAGACTCTGGCTTTAGTGGGCAAGTTTTGGGAGCGATCGGATTTCCGCTGAGGGGAATCTCAGTCAGTTTAGTCAAAGATTCGAGCGGTTTGATGTCGCTGATTTGATTGTTGCTGAGGGATATCATAGTCAGGTTAGTCAAGGATTCGAGCGGTTTGATGTCGCTAATTTTATTGTTTTCGAGGAAGAGCACAGTCAGGTTAGTCAAGGATTCTAGCGGTTTGATGTCGCTGATTTGATTGTTGTCGAGATCGAGATAAGTCAGTTTAGTCAAGGATTCTAGCGGTTTGATGTCGCTGATTTGATTGTCAATGAGCTTGAGATCAGTCAGGTTAGTCAAGGATTCGAGCGGTTTGATGTCGCTGATTTGATTGTTGTCGAGGACGAGCCAAGTCAGGTTAGTCAAGGATTCGAGCGGTTTGATGTCGCTGATTTGATTGTCGCCGAGATCCATATCAGTCAGTTTAGTCAGGGATTCGAGCGGTTTGATGTCGCTGATTTCATTGTTATCGAGGCCGAGCTCAGTCAGGTTAGTCAAGGATTGCAAAGGTTTGATGTCCCTGAGAAGATTATTGTTGAGCTCTAGCTTTGTCAGGTTAGTCAAGGATTCTAGCGGTTTAATGTCGCTGATTTGATTGTTATCGAGGAAGAGTACAGTCAGGCTAGTCAAAGATTCTAGCGGTTTAATGTCGTTGATTTGATTGGCGATAAGGTTGAGAAAAGTCAGGTTAGCCAAGGATTCTAGCGGTTTGATGTCGCTGATTTGATTGTTGTCGAGGACGAGAACTGTGAGACTCGAAAGTTTCAGATTAGCCGCATCGCACTCAGTAGTCTCAGCTTTCTGCAACAGCACCTCAACAGTACGTTTAGCTTCAGGACTCAAATCAGCTTTTTGGCGACACCATTCCGCAAATGTTCGTCTCATGTTTCCTGCTCGCGTTTCTGCTGCTTTGGCAGATAGTCCATTTCCAGATAATGCTAGGATCGCACAACAAGTAACTGCGATCGACTTTTGTAACTTCATCTGTTTCTGTGTAACTATAAGTGTCATAATTTTTTACCTCTAATTTTCCCAACAGTATACAACAAAGACACTGCCTTACCCTGTCCCTGCAAAACATCTATTACCAACTCTCTTAATCACTTCACTCAGGCAACTTATACTAATTTTTAGGTGCGTCATTTTGCATGATATTCTATGCCGATCGAGGATATTTCCCCGCTGGGCACCCTACGCAACTAATTAATATCAACTCCCACCAAACCTGCCACAACTTTCTCCAATCCAGCTATCACCTTCGTCGTCCGTTCCCAGTCAACCTTATCGGGTGTATCTTGCGCCGTGTGATAGTAAGGATAGCGATAGGGAGCAGTATCTGTCACCATCAGCCCTGGATAACCATGTTGCCAAAAAGACCATTGATCGGACCAACCAACACCAGGAATGCCACCCGGAATTGCTGCACCTTCCGAGGGAAATTCAGCATGGTGGCGGAAAGATGCGATCGCCTCTCTAACCAGTTTACTTGAGGATGAATTGCCAACAAATCCGATAAAATTTCCCGATGTAGGGTAAAAAAGGTTTAATGGTGCTGGATATTTCTGACTGTTTTTGGCATCAGAGTAATAACCAATTGTTTCTAAACTGAGCATCGAAACAATTTTTTCATTACGCTCTCTGCATCTTTTGGCATAAACCAAACTCCCCATATCAGCAGTCCAGAAAAAAGGCGGTTCCTCATTCACAAACTCAACAAAACGCACAGTTTTTTCAGGCTTTTTACCTGCAAACATTCTCGCTAAAGCCAGCACTCCCGCCGCCCCAGTTGCGTTATCATTTGCCCCTGGACTCCCCACCACAGAATCATAATGTGCCCCAATTACAACTATTTCATCTGCCTTTTTTCCCCCGGGAATCTCCACTTCTATGTTATAATAAAATTTATCATCAATTTTATATCCTTGTCGTTCAACTTTATAGCCAGCAGCTTGAAAAGATGCTTCGAGGAAGTCAGCGGCTTCTCCAAGTTTTTGATATTGTATAAAGTTGCGCTCTCCGATTTCACCAGAGAGCTTTTCCACATCGCGCTGTAAAGCATCTCGGAGCGAGATTTCCTTTGCTGTTAAAGGGGGAATTGTCCCGCTGTAGCTTTTCCCGGGCATTGCAATCATTCTCAACCATATCCCACTAATCAGACTAATTAAGATTGTACTAAGGATAGCCAGTCTAGTTAACTTTCTGCGATTCCATAATTCGATTTTTCCCAATTGCATTAGTTTTCTATCTTTTGCTATTCTTGAGTAGCAGGGTGCGTCAGTTAGCGTTATTTTTTCAATAATCCAACAGCTTTTGACTGACGCACCCTACAAGTTTAGACATCTGGCAACTTATACTGCCCCACAATCCGCTTAGCATACTCCGGCACATGAGCCTCTAATTTCTCCGGGTAATTGCGCTTCACGTACAGATAATTGCGAGTGAAATGAGAATCAATCGAAAACCGAGCATATTCCAAACCCTTCGGCCCAATTCTCTCAATAAAAACTCCCATTAACTTCGCCGCCCACATTGGCAAAGTCACTCCTTTTTCATAAGCCGGAATGCTTTGCTGAACCGCTTCTTTTCTATTTCCTCGAGACATCACCGGCTGAGTGTTAAGCTGATCCGTTACCAAATCTAACATCTCTTGCCCGGTGTCATTTCGCACCACAATCCACTGCCAACCAAAAGGTGCTCCCATGTAGCCCACAACTAAATCTGCTAAAGAATTGACATAATCAAAACAGCTCAAACAAGAAGGAGCAAAAACATCTTTCAATTCCTTAGTATTCAGCCCAAAAAACGGCACTTTCTCGCTCGAACCATCTTCGTGTTTGAAGTGAACGTTAAAGTCTTGCATAAACTCGTAAGACACCACCGTTTCAGGAGAACGGCTAGTCGTGTCTAGGAATTTCTGCAAGCCTGCACGGCTGACATTATCCACGCAGGGAGTTCCCAAAACGTAGAGCTTTTCTAAGCCGAGTTTTTTCTCGACTGTTCGCAAAGCTTGAATTTGACAGCCTACGCCAATTACTAACAGCCGCTTCATCCCCGATTTCTCGATTTGTTCTAATACTGAAAGGTTGGGAGAGAGAGTTGGTTTGTTGACTTTTGCGGCCAGAATTTCTTCGCGATTTCTCGCAATAATCGGCATGGGTTGAAAGCGGTCTTCTTTGGTATTTTGGACGCAAACAACGCCTTCTACAATTCCTTTTTCGAGCATTTCAATCGCAATTGTGCTGACGATTCCCGTCCACTGAGCGCCCTCGATCGGCTCTTTTTTCCGAGCAGCCATCATATTTTGACTGACTCCGAAATACCAATCGTCGGGATTGTCGAGATTGCGCGATCGCCCGTGAATTTCTGCTTCCAGTTCCGCGATGTGCTGTGTTAAGAAAGCACAAGATTCCTTGACATAATGGATGTAATATGTATCGCACAAACCGCACTCGCTGCAAAGTTCTTTAGCGGGGCGGCGGCTACCCGGTTTCAGGGCTTTGGATTTTTGGTGTTTAGTAGAATCTGTTGCGGTCATCTAAATTACTTATTTTATGCAGATATGGCTTTTGTTAGGATATCACAGCAATTCCAATTATTAAGTAGTCGCTGTAATTAAACATAAAACTTTGTTTGGTATTCAGAAACCAGTGAGGGCGAGATATCTTGGCACTGCCGCTACAGAAACCGGGTTTATAGGGGTTATATTTTTGGGGATGAATATCTTTACTCTTTTAGTCCGCCCAGGCGGATTTTGCTTGTGTAGGAGTGAATTCTCTGTACCCGGGATTATTAGTATAGATCCGGATCGAGGGGGCGATCGCGCGAATACACTGCCAAATAAAGCTATAAAAAAATGGTAAAAATGTTTGTGACAACAGCCGTCGCTAGCATCACGATCAATCTCGCGATTTCGAGCTTGGGATTTGCTGGTTTAGTTCGCCCTATTCCCGCTATGAATCAAAGCGTTGCGACTCTAGAAAGAATGCTCAGCGCGACACAAAAGCCGGCGGCGCTGAACTATTCACGCCTGGGGATTGGCGGGGTTCGGTTGGGGATGTCTGTAGAAGAGGCAAAACGCAAGTTGGGAAAACCGCAGCGCGACGAAACTAAACCTGCTGCGCCTGCCATCGGCGGCAAGATTCGCACGCTAAGCTACTCAGGATTGACGGTAGCAGCATGGGAGGGGAAAGTTTATTTAATTTCTACTACCAATTCCAAGTTTCTGACAATTGATGGTGTAAAGGTAAGAGATAACAGCCAAAAAGTTGTTAAAACTTACGGTTATGGGTCGCAATCTGTGCAGGGTGGAGTGACTCGGTTGACTTACAGCAATGACCAAAAGGCTTCTAATTTGATTTTGGAAATTAAGGGCGATCGCGTGCAAAAAATTATTGTGGGCACGCAGCTAAACTGACATATTAAACAACAGTGCAAAAGTCCCGGTTCACCAGTTTGTAGTAAGGACTAAACTCCTGCTTATTTTTTAGGATTTTTAGGCTTTCTGTGAGTGGACGGGAGGGCTTTTTCCTGATGTGCGATCGCCCGCGTCTCCTTAATCCTCTCGATCGTCATCAGACAATTTTGCCATTTGCTCAGCAACAAGTGTCTGAAAATCCTCTCCGCAGTGAACGTTGAGATCGATTCCAGAGAGGAAGGAACTCTGCTAGAATTTCAGCTTTTTGTCGATCGCTCAAATCAGGTAACTGAAGTTGATGGATTAATATAAAATTCGTTAGCATCGTCCTGCATTCATCTCTCTGTTCTCTGACTCTGCGTTAAGAGCGTACTCTGCGGTTTAATCATTCCAATGCAACCGGAATTGATCTAAAGTAATAACATTTTGACACTCAGTGCCCAATTCTTCAATTAACGTACTCAGCGTAGAATTAGTTACAGCAATTGCCCGATTATGAACAGGCAAGATGCCTGTTCCACTTCCACAAGAAAATTCACTGTTTGTGGAACAGGCATC
Organism: Microcoleus sp. C2D2; assembly: GCF_036702495.1. Taxonomy (NCBI): domain Bacteria; kingdom Bacillati; phylum Cyanobacteriota; class Cyanophyceae; order Oscillatoriales; family Microcoleaceae; genus Microcoleus; species Microcoleus sp. C2D2. The sequence continues at coordinate 9,073 of NZ_JAUBTO010000108.1, forward strand.
TTGCCTGTCGCTTTCCTTGCATCTTTACTTATCCAATTCTGGGTCCGCTAGGAGTGGACGAAAGTTTGTTCGCGGTTTCAACCGCGCCCGGGAGCTCGGATTTGGGATCGCACCCATAAAAAAAAGTAGAGGTGCGATCGATCGCATCTCTACAAAAATTCAAAATAAGGTGCGCACGGAGCACCCTAGCAATTAGCTGTTCTGAGGAACAGGAGCACTCGGTGCTCCAGAAAAAGTCGGCGCTACAGAATTACTCGGCGCACCCGTCTTAGCCCGCTTCTTGATCAAGATTGGCTTGACGCTGTTTTCTCCACCAATCGGGGGATCTTCTTGTTGAGCGTAATCAGCGCCCATCCAAGCAGGACGGCTTTGATCGAAAGCCATTTGCAAAGCAGCAGCGGCGATGGCGTGGGAGTCATACTCCTCGGATAACTCAGACACCAGAGGCAAGAAAGATGCCATCCGTTCCCCGGCTAAGGCTTCGCGCACTTTACCCTGCATCTTTTCCAACTGACGAGCTTCAATTTGCGCCCGTGTGGGAATGTTTCGCACCGTCAAGCTCGATCGCACGTGGCGTTCAATCAAGCGCAGTTTGCGGCGATCGACCGGTTGAATCAGCGTAATCGCCGTTCCTTCGCGACCAGCCCGGCCCGTGCGTCCGATCCGGTGAACGTAGCTTTCCACACTGTCGGGCAAATCGTAGTTAATCACGTGAGTCAAGTGATCCACGTCCAAACCCCGCGCCGCAATATCAGTCGCCACTACCCAGCGCACCTGACATTGGCGGAACCGCGACAGCAAGCGTTCCCGCTGTGCCTGATTCAAATTACCGTGATACTCGTCAACGCTGTGACCGGCAGCTTGCAGTTGGCTGGTGAGTTCCGCCGCCGACTGCCGCGTCCGCACAAAAATCAGTGCAGATTCCGGGTCTTCCATTTCTAGGATTGGCTGTAGAGCCCTTGCCTTCGACCAGCCGCGGGGAATCATGTACACGCCTTGGCTGATGCGCTTCGGCGTTGCTTTTGGCTGTTCTACGGTGACGTTGACTGGGTTGCGCAAATGTCGCGCTACCAATTTCCGAATGGAAGCTTCCATCGTCGCCGAGAAAAATGCCGTTTGACGATCTTTTGGTGCAGCATCCAATATTTTTTCCACATCTTGGATAAAGCCCATGCTGAGCATTTCGTCAGCTTCATCCAAAACCAGCCACTGTACCTTGTCTAGTTTCAGGCTGCCGCGGCTGAGCATATCCAATATGCGTCCGGGTGTACCGACAACGATGTGAACGCCGCGCTTCAAACGCTGCATTTGACGATCGATCGATTGACCGCCGTACACCGTCAGAACTTGCAGAGAGCGACCAACTTTTACCGGGCCGTCGTTGCTAATGCCGCTCAAATCGCGGATGGCTTCAGTTACTTGCATCGCCAATTCGCGAGTCGGCGTCAGCACCAGTGCTTGCACCGCAGTTACATCTAAATCAATCCGCTCCAAGATGGGCAACGAGAATGCTGCCGTTTTGCCTGTCCCTGTTTGGGCTTGACCCACAACGTCGCGGCCTGCTAACAGGTGCGGAATTGCTTGTACTTGGATGGGAGTAGGTTCTGTAAAGCCTAGTGTTTCCAGATGGAGAACGAGTTCTTCCGAAAGACCTAAGCCTTCAAACAATAAATTCATTAATGCTCCTAATAACGAGTCTTAGCCTTCTAAGTTGCCCAACTCGGATGCGGATTTCTGCTCTAGGGCAGGAACTCATAAGAGTTCTTTATGGTGCTGCGCCTGCGCGCACCTTCTTAAATAGCAATCGAGTATAGGGCAGCTCCGTCGATGGTGACTAATTTACCAATTCGACAGCCGTCTTTGATTTTGTGACATCACCGATACCAACCGCCAGGGGTCGGGTTATAGGCTTCCAACATTCTTCAAACAGGACATTGGACTTCCTTTGAGGTACTTGCAAGCTTTCCCTCTCGGGCATTTTATAGTGAGGATCATGACAGCCCCACTTCACTACAACATAGTAGTAATAGGTTTTTGGTTCAGGCGCTATCCCGCAATCCGTCGCCTGCGGGATTGAGCAGGGGATGCAGCGACCGTTACCGCCTATCCATCTCAACACTCTTTCGGGATACCGTTGTGGTGTAGGGCGGACGGCGAAGCAATCTCAAATTGTCCCCGCTTATTTCTGGCTTGTTACTATCATAACTCTTTACATTCAGAAACAAAACATTAAATTCGTTAAAATTTTCCGATGTTCTGTAGAGATAACCGCACCCCGAGGGGGAGCGTCGATTGCCGCCAGAGGCTAATCAAGGTCTATAATCCCTTTGCTAGATATATTTGCACAATCTTGTACAAACCGTTACTTTTGCCGCACAATCCGCTAATTATTTTGGCTGGTGTCCGGTTTTTGTTCGCCACACCGCCGAGCGCGACAGTTCCAGCAACACTTACACTTGACCCCGCCCAGCACCGGATACAGTGCCACGTCAACTCACGAGGGTCAATCCCACAATTTTAGACAAAAGATCGAGTTCCCAGATGAGTCTGTGCAGTCAATCTAAAATCTAAAATCTAAAATCTAAAATCGACTTGACCGTAGAGGTCGTAGACATCTGCACCAGTGATTTTCACTGAGACGATCGATCCCAGTCGCGCTTCTCCTGTCACATAGACGAGTCCATCTACTTCTGGGGAAAACCTAGCGGATCTACCAATCAACTCACCTGTCTCTGGTTGTTCTTGTTCTATCAGGACATCAACTACCTGACCGACAGATTCTTGATTCTTCTTCAATGATATAGGTTGTTGTGCCGCCATTACCGCATTGCGCCGCATTTCCATTATTTCTGCTGGTATTTGCTGAGGCAAGCTAAAGGCTGGGGTTCCTTCTTCTGGCGAAAATACGAAAACTCCTACGTGATCGAATTCGTGGCGCTTGACAAATTCCAGCAAGTGTGCTGCGTGTTCGTCGGTTTCGCCCGGGAAGCCGACAATAAAAGTTGTCCGCATCACGGCGCCGGGAAGTGCTGCTTTGAGCCGATCGACTATAGCATCATTAATCCCAGCTTGAAAAGGCCGGTTCATCGCCCGCAGAATTTCCGGGTGCGAGTGTTGCAGGGGTAAATCCAAATACGGCAAAACGTTGGGCGTTTCCCGGATTGCCTCGACAACTTGCGGAGTCAAACCTGTAGGATAGGCGTAGTGCATCCGAATCCAAGGCACATCTACTTTACCCAAAGCGCGAAGCAGTTCGGCTAGTTTCGGTTCGCCATAAATATCTTTGCCGTAGTTGGTGGTAATTTGAGAAATTAAGATAATTTCTTTTACCCCTTCCGACGCCAATTGCTGAGCTTCCGCGACGATTGATTCGATCGTCCGCGACCTTTGATTTCCGCGCAAGTGCGGGATAATGCAAAATGCACAGCGGTAGTCGCAGCCTTCTGCTATGCGCAGATACGCGACACCTTCCGATGTTGTGCGGTAGCGGGGAATAGTTTCGTCTGCTATGTAAGTAGGTTCGGAGGAGACGAGGGAAACTCGATCGCCCTTTTCCACCTGCTGCATAACATCGACGATTTTATGATAGTCGCCCGTGCCGACAATTGCGACTGCTTCCGGCAATTCGTCCAGCAATTCCTGCTGAAAATGCTGTGCCATGCAGCCGGTGATGACTACTTTTTTATTAGCTTCTGCCAATTCTACCAAGGTGCGGACCGACTCTTCTCGCGCCGCTTGGATAAAACTGCAAGTATTGACTACAACATAATCGGCTAATTCTTCATTAGAATCGACTTGATAGCCCGCTTGAGCCAGCAAGCCGATCATGTGTTCGGTATCGATGCGATTTTTTTCGCAGCCGAGGTGACTAAATGCGATCGTTGGCTTCGTTGCCATGCAGTAATATTTGCTGTTGCGCTATTTTCGAGAACGTTTCATGATATCACACAATTTTATAAATTGCAAGCTTGTGTGGATCGACCTTTGCATAATTTTTACTCGCTAGTTTGGCAAGCCAGCCCGAAAAATCTGTTCGGCCGTTAATTTCAATTCTGGAAAAGTCAGCGACTCAACCCTCTCGCTTCCCCTAAACTGTTTGACCTGATACTCTCCATCTACTAATTGATAAACCGAAAGTGTTGGTTGTTTGGGATTACCGATAAACTTGCGGCCGCCCAAACCGAGATAGTCTACAATCCAGTATTCGGGAATGCCCATTTCTTCATAGTCGGAAGCTTTGAAAAAATAATCATCCCGCCAGTTCGTGCTGACTACCTCTACAGCCAGTCGCACCGAAGACCCGATCGTGATGACGGATTCTTTTTTATAGCGCGGTTCGTTTGCAAGTGCGGTTCTGTCTAGGACTATTACGTCTGGTTCGTAGCCTGATTCGTCACGGACGGGTTTAAGTAGACAGTCACCTGGAATTGAGTAGGGTAATTCACCACGGTCAATTTCAACTCCTAGTTTTAAGCTTATAAAGCCCGTAACATCTGAATGGTCGCCAGTTCCTTTGGGCATTTCAACAATAACTCCATTGTGTAGTTCGTACTTATGGACAGAGTTCTCTGGATACCAGGCAACGAACTCATCAAACGTGATTGTTTTGGATATGGTTTGGATCATGTTGTGGTTTCCTCTGTCTGGTGATTAGTATGCGGAAAGCTAGAAGATGACACAAGGCTTTTTGATATTTTATCAAAAAGACTTGACAAATTAGACTGTAGCTGATAAAGGAGTTTCAACGGTTCAGCGAAGACAAACTACTGATTTTCCTCAACAAGCGATTCTATTTCATTAATAAGCTTCTTGAGTTCCTTAATACGCTCGCGAAGTTGCCACTTCTCTTTTTCACTGGTGGCACAAGCAAGTTCGATCGTTAGCCGACGCAGCCGCTCATAAACCTTAGCCAGTCGCTTCTCTTCGCTAGTCAGTCGCTTCTCTTCGCTGAGAGAATTATGTATTAGCTGAGTCTGTCGTGCATAAAATTTAGTTAGTCGCTTTTCTTCGCTCCAAGCAACAAACGCAATTCCTCCAACTACACTTAACCCTACTGTCAAAGCTGGCGGATTTCCCCCTGTCAGCAACAGCATCCCCAACAAACCCGCACCAACTTGAGCCGTTTGCTTGACTAAAGACTTTAATCCAGCTTCAGCTTCTTCATAAAGACTAATTTGTTTGCGGTTGACTAAAGTCATAATCCAATATCTCCTAGGGATTATTTTTCAAATCTTTTAAATCTGCCCAAAACCGAGCAAGAATTCGACCTGCGAGAACTATCCACAACAGAAAATCAGAAGCTACAATAATGAAACAAGCATAACGGGATACACCCCAAGGACTTTCTTGCAGACAAATATCGAAACCTGAAAAATCTTTACCGATAATAATTTCACCGATTAAACCGGGAAGCTTTAAAATAATACCGATCGCGATCGCATCCTGAATTGACCCATAAACTGTTCTTCCAAGTTGACCCATTAACGCATATAACACCTGATCGACAAACTCCAAAACATTCATCACGACCTTTTTCGTGAATGTACCCGAGCGCGTATTTACCGGAGGAGATGGCTCTACAGGAGTTGGACTCGATGGGGGTGGTGTCGGTGTCGGTGTCGGAGGCGGTGGCGCAGTCATTAAGGCACCGTATAAATTTATATAAATCTCGCTCGCACTTTTTCACATTATATCAGAGCAGAAAGCCTAGCCTGGAAACACCAAAGACAAATCCAGGGACAAATCACACAAATTCAAAACTTGCAAGTGAATCTCCCTGTTGTTGTCATCTTCTACCTTACTGGTTCCACCATTGCATTGTACCTATCGAGCAATCCGTTTCCCATCGCTCGTGACTAAAGCTAGTGGGCTTTCCGATCGACCTTGTAAGGCCTTTTGCAACATACTGTCAAAAAAAGTATCGAGAGAAACTCCTGATGCTTTGGTCATATTTACAAGCACACTTTTTGGTGTAAAAGAACAGTACAGCCCCGCTTCTAAGAACCAAGGTTGTCCATCGGGGTCGATGCGAAAATCAAATAAACTGTAGTGACGACAGCCCAAAGCGATGTGGCATTTTCTGGCCTGATCCCAAACTCTCTCGGTAATCGGATCGCTGGTGTCAACTATCCACGACTTGGGACTAGGCTTAGAAGTCAAGCTCAAGTTGCCATCGTCCTTTGGGTTAAACTTCTCATCATAACTCCGAATCGGCAGGCGATCGCGATCGAGAACATACTCTTCCAGCGGCAAGCAGACTAGCTCGCCAGCTTCGACAATAATCCCACAGCGAACTTCTCTACCCACTTCAATGAATTTTTCTACTAGCACTTCCTCTGAATGAGTCAATGCTGTCTGCAAAGCCGCATCATAGTCAGCAGCATTTTTAACTAACGCAACTCCCAGAGAATTATCGGCATTCACTGGCTTGATCACCACCGGAAAATCAATCGAAGGTCGATCGCCCGCGCGGAGAACTTCTCCCTGTGGCACACTTACCCCAGCGGCCGCTACTACTGCCCTAGTCTTCGCCTTGTCAGCAGTCAGGGCCATCACCTCAGAGGTATTACCCAGGTAAGGAATATTCAGCAGCTCGAACAAGGCTCGGTATTGAGTCATGCCGGGGAGACAATACATCTGGGGCACCATCACGTCTATCTGGAGATCTGCCAGCACCTGTACTGCGTCCGCTAGAGAGATGGGATTAGCGGCCGCGATCGCACTCGGATCGAGAGAGGTGGGAAAATACCATTTGCCATCGGTAGAAACATAGGCAATATGACTTTCATAAAGTGCTGAAATAGCAGCATTTTTCAGACAATCTGCTGCATAAACCCGCGATATATAACAGTAGAAATCGCTAACTGCCGAGCCGACTAAATGCAAAACCCGTAATACTAACATACTCAATCTCCCCCTATTTACAGAATTATTCCACTATGAAAATAAATTTTAATCCACTCTTTCGGGTGACGCAAATTTTCCCATAACAACAAGGGAATTTGCCAATGATGCACCATCAAAAACGGTAGCGGATCGTCCCACTCGAAGATGGCATCTTTGCCTTGGGCGATAATTTTTAACCGCTCATAAACTAGCTTTGGCGACCACAAATGAGTCACCAATCGCCAAATTTCCTGGTAAATCCAGTAAGTCGGGCGACTAGATGCCAAAGGCTGCACTGTCTGCGGTAAAGGGTCGGGTTCCAAATAAGCTTTTGCCACATCGGGATGGTTGTAAAACATCGTGATGGCTGTATGGGTGCGCGGGTTGCATTCGATCGCGTAAATCTCTCCATCATCCGCCGCCTCCATGAAATCAAAGGAAACTTGTCCTGTCAGATTTAGACTCTTGGCCAACTGACGAATCCAATTTTCGATATCCGGGCGATCGACATTCTGGTAATTCAGCTGAAACGCCGATGATTTGCAGCAACAGTGCAACTGAAGATGACCGTTACGGACGGTACTGTGAGTGCAGTATTCTTGCCCTGGAATATACTCTTGCATAATCCAAGGTTTACTCTCGGAAATTGGTAATGAGTTGACAAAAGCGGCTGTTTCTGCTGGGGTCGCGCAGGGTAACTTAGTGAGATCAAACCTGTGGACACAATCGTAGGGAATACTTTTGATAATATATGGACGCTGTGCGTCACTAAAATCAAAATCGATTACTTGTTGGGGATTAGTAATGCGGTAGGACTTCGGAACTCGCAGCCCCAACGCTTCGGCGGCGGTGGCCAACTCATACTTATCATCCAAACGTTGCAGAGTTTCGACATCTATGTGCATTACCGTACAGTAGGGAGAAAGTACCTTTTTGGCTTTGGCATCGTAGTAACTGCCCTCTGGACTACTGACGGGAACGTAAACATTAACTCCCTCTTGTTGGACAATTTTTAAGAGTGCTTGAGGGTATTCCTCTGCCTGGAGATTTGGTACTGTGTAAAAGCGATCGACTGCCCAAGAGTATCGATTACCAATCAGCCTGTATTCGTGGGTTTCAACCAAAATTGCCCGATGACCGGCCTTATGGAACGATCTCGCTAGCTGTAATGCTTTGGTCATCTTGCCGCCGCCGATCAAAATCGTTTGGGGAGAGTCCGCGATCGTTCGAGACTGAAACGGTTTGAGGATGATGGATCTCAGGAGGGCGATCGCTGTTAAAGCGAGATTCAGGGGCAGTACCAATAGCAGCAAAATAAAGGTTGCTATGGTTTTGACTGATGTCTGGAAGCGCCTAGAAGCCTCGTTTGTTTCCTGTTCAGATGGCATCTCTGCAGTTGAAACGGTTTCGATCATAATTTTTTACTAAGTAAATACTCTAATTAGCGGCGGTTTTTGAATGATTAAACCGCTTTTGAAGCGAAGCAGGCGCAGAGTCCCCAGAACAGAGAGATGGATCGTGCCGATGAAGCGCGGATTTGATAAGCTGTCGCGCATTTAAATTGCATATTCGAGGCGGGCGGGACGCCCACCCCACAAGAGTTTTATTGTTTTTTGACATACAATTTAAATCCATAACAGCTTATTACGCACGGGTCGTTAAAAACCGGGTTTTTTGACCTCCGACTTCGTTACAGCCCGCCGAATATGGCAAAAAACCCGGTTTCTTTGGTTTTGACGCGTCAGTTTTATTCTACTAAACGCGCCTAATTAAAGTCAATCCATCTCTCAGCGGCAGTAACACTTGCTCTACGCGCGGACCGTCAACTAGAGCCTGGTTAAATTTGGCGATCGCTACCCCGTTAGGAGGCTTTCCAGAGCAGTTCTGATGTCAGATCAGGCTATCAATTGCTAGTCCGAGGCGGCTCATTAACCCTGATAAATCACAGTAAAAATCGCTAACTGCCGAGCCGACTAAATGCAAAACCCCTAATACTGACATACTCACTCTCCCCCTATTTCCACAAGTTCGCCAATATTAAAATCAATCCCAATCCACCCATTCGGCTTCTTTAAATCTGCCCATAACAACAAGGGAATGTGCCAATGATGCACCATCAAAAACGGCAGCGGATCGTCCCACTCGAAGATGGCATCTTTGCCTTTGGCGATTATTTGTAACCGCTCATAAACTTGTTTGGGCGACCACAAATGAGTCACCAATCGCCAAATTTCATGGTAAATCCAGTAAGCCGGGCGACTCGATGCCAAAGGCAGCACTGTCTGTGGTAAAGGGTCGGGTTCCAAATAAGCTTTTGCCACATCGGGATGGTTGTAAAAGACCGCGATGGCTGAATGGGTGCGCGGGTTGCATTCGAGCGCGTATATCTCTCCATCATCCGCCGCCTCCATGAAATCAAAGGAAACTTGTCCTGTCAGATTGAGACTCTTGGCAAAGTGACGAATCCAATTTTCGATATCCGGGCGATCGACATGCTCGTAATTTATCTGAAACGCCGACGATTTGCAACAACAATGCAACTGAAGATGACCGTCACGAATTGTACTGTGAGTGCAGTATTCTTGCCCCGCAATATACTCTTGCATAATCCAAGGTTTACTCTCGGAAATTGGTAAAGATTTCACAAACGCGGCCGTTTCCGCCTCAGTTGCGCAGGGTAACTTCGTCAGGTCTAACCTACGAATAGAATCGTAGGGAATACTTTTCATAATATATGGACGCTGTGCATCAGTAAAATCAAAATCGATTACTTGCTGCGGATTAGTAATGCGGTAGGACTTCGGAACTCGCAGCCCCAACGCTTTGGCGGCTGTTGCCATCTCATATTTATTATCCAAACGTTCCAGAGTTTCGACATCTAGCTGCATTACCGTACAGTGAGGAGAAAGTACGCTTTTGGCTTTGGCATCGTAGTAACTGCCGCCTGCACTAGTGACGGGAACGTAAACATCTACTTTCTCTTGTTGGACAATTTTTAAGAGTGCGTGAGGGTATTCCTCTGTCTGGGGATTTGGTACTGTGTAAAAGCGATCGACTGCCCAAGAGTAACGATGACCTGTCAGCCAGTATTTGTGGGTTTCAAACAAAATTACCCGATGACCGGCCTTATGGAACGATCTGGCTAGCTGTAATGCTTTGGTTCTCTTGCCGCCGCCGACCAAAATCGTTTGGGGAGAGTCTGCGATCGTTCGAGACTGAAACGGTTTGATGATGATGGATCTCAGTAGGGCGATCGCAGTTAAAGCGAGATTCAGGGGCAGTACCAATAGCAGCAAAATTAAGGTTGCTATGGTTTTGACTGTCTGGAAGCGGCTAGAAGCCGCGTTTGTTTCCTGTTCAGATGGCATCGCTGCCGTTGAAACGGTTTCGAGCATAATTTTTTACTAAGTAAATACTCTAATTAGCGGTGGTTTTTGAATGATTAAACCGCCTTTGAAGCTACGCAGGCGCAGAGTCCCCAGAAAAGAGAGATGAATCATGCCGATGAAGCGCGGATTTGATATTACGCACGGGTGGTTAAAAACCGGGTTTTTTGACGAGGGGACTTCGTTACAGCCCGCTGAATATGGCAAAAAACCCGGTTTTTTTGGTTTTGACGCCTAAGTTTTGTTCTACTAAACGCGCCTAATTAAGGTCAATCCATCTCTCAGCGGCAGTAACACTTGCTCTACGCGCGGATCGTCAACTAGAGCCTGGTTGAATTTGGCGATCGCTACCCCATTAGGAGTAGGAGTACCTGACAAGTAGGGCTGTCCCTGCATCAAAGTGTTATCGACGCAGATCAAGCCATTGGGAGCCAACAGTCCCGTAGTTAGGAGTAAATCGAGATAGTCTCTGTATCCAGCTTTATCGGCATCGATAAATACCAGATCGAACACTTCTCCATTAGCAGCCAATTCTTTCATGGTTTCTAGAGCCGGTGCCACCTTCACTGAGATTTTGTGACCGGCAGTAGATTCGTGAAAACACTTCTGGGCAAATTCAGCTACATAAGCATCTACTTCGCAGGCTACCACCACTCCATCCACCGGCAGTGCTTCCGCCATCGCTAGTGCTGAGTACCCGGTAAACATCCCTATTTCCAGTACGCGCTGTGCTTTGGTGAGATGGACGAGAAATTTCAGCATTTGGCCTTCGAGATGACCCGATAGCATTTCCTGTTCCAACTGCCGCACTGTCTCGCCGTCAGAGAATCGCTTACTCCAATCTTCTGATTGGGTGCGCTTCACTAACGCGGCTAAGGCAGGAGATTCCGGCGTGGTACAAAGATCCAGGTACGGATCGAGACCATTTGCCAATTCGTAGGCTTGTTGTAATTCTGCCTTGAAAGCTCGATCGAGATTATCGATTTTTTCTACTTGCTCGGCGAGACTTTCCAGTTTAGCCGCTAAAATCCCGACTGGGGTAACGGGTCTCATTGTCAAACCCCAGATGTGGAAAGATTTCCAGCTTTGCCTGACCCCACGTACATATCTTCCCCATCGCCGCGGCGCGGATACTCCTGACAGATTTCTCGATGAACCAGTAGGGCTTTATCCAACTCACCTCGAGTCAAATCATTCATGAAAAAGCATTCACCAATGGGGCGGGGGGCCGCAGCACGTTGAAGACCATCACGGGTACGACTGATCGATTTTGTCGCTTTCCACAGCAGTTCTGATGTGAGATAAGGGCTATCAATTGCTAGTCCGAGGCGGCTCATTAACCCTAAGATCCGATCGCGGTCGGCGATCGAAATGTAGCCCCGCAGTTGGGCAATAGTGGCGGAAAAAGCCATATCGATGGCGACAGAATGGCCGTGGAACATCGGAATTTCCGGCGTTAGTTCCAGCGTCGGACTCCAAGTGTGACCGTAGGCAATCACCCGATCCAAATCTAGCTCGTGTAGGTTCGGTACTTCTAATGCCAGCATCGACTCAATGCCCTTGTAAGTGAGCCGATGCGCCACTTCTTGAAGTTCCGGCGTGCCGTTTACATAACCAAAATGGGTCTGCAGCAATGCTTCGCCGTAGTTTTCTAACAACTCAAAGATTTCTGTGTTACCTACTACGGCAATCTTAATTAACTCTGCCATCCCGTTTCGCACTTGGTCGATCGGCAGAGTTTTCAGAAAAGAGAAGTCTAAAATTACTTTCTTCGACGCGTGGTAAGCACCGAGGCGGTTTTTCAGCTTACCGTGGTTCACAGCTACTTTGATCGCCACACTGGCATCAATTAAGCCAATTAGTGTCGTCGGTACCCGAATGTAGTTAGTCCGACGGCGATAAGACGAGCAGGCAAAACCAGCTACGTCTGTCGTCAATCCACCACCGACTACCAAAACAGGCTCCTTCCGCACGAGTCCGAAATCAACGAAGGCATCTATGATGCTTTCAAACGTTTTTAACGTCTTATCAGGTTCCTTGATATTAACTGGAAAGACTGTTAAATCTATCTGGTGATGCTTGAAATAATGATGCATCTGTGCACCGTACAGATCGTAGACTGTTTCATCTACAACCATTAAACAGCGACCAAATTGGCGATAACTATCCGCAATCTCTGGATTCTCAAGCTTGAAAGCACCATCTACGTATAGCAAGCTGAAATCTATTTTTTCGTAGCCTTCAATCTGAAAAGCTCGATCGGTAGCTGTAAATGTTGCTTGAATGTCACCCATAAGATTTTTGCACTTTCATGTTGATAAAAACGGTAAGTATCCGGGCGACCGTCAAAACTCTCAATCCTTTTGCTGGCAAACTTCCTCGGCATTAACTTGACAAATTTGTCATTTAATATTATCTTAACTATCCACCTAAAAATTTACTTCCAGAGCTGTTAAGAATAGGTTAAATACTGCTTGTATAGTATTTATACAGAATGCCTTGCTAGGAGCAAGTTGAGATCGCCTCAATACTTGCACGAAACTTAAGATAGCGGATTTATCATATTTATGCAACCTCATGCAAAAAAATTTCTATGGAATTGTTGAGGAATATCAGATCGTCGAGCAATTTAAGTAGCTCCACCTAATTAAACCGAAAAGGCTTTGTTCAGCATACTGTCCTCTGGCAGCCCTGGTTTCCAAACCTCTGGCGATCGCGATCGCCAAATCGTACTCATCGGCAAAAACGCGGACTCCCTAGCTCCGATCGCTCTCCATGTAACCATTCATCCTCAAGACGGTTGCTGAAGCGGACTATAAGGTGGTAAAAAGAAAATTACTTTTGCTGCTGAAGAAAGTTCCCACTGCTGTGGCGTTAGGAGTGAACAATGTACAGAAGCATTGTCTTGGACGATCGCCGTTAACTTACCAGCGTGTTCTAGCCGTAGTTGTGCCATAGTTGTGCTTGCCACTCCATAAGTTTTAAGTAGGTCTCAGTTGTCAAGGAACCTAACATCAAAGCATACTCAAAGCTGACTTGTTCCACACTCCCCAGATATTGATCCCTCGCCCTCGCCGTCGCATTTGCAACGTGGGGTTTTTGTTGCCAAGAGTAGTGCCTAAACATAACCTGTTGGGCAATGTCCGCAGCAACCGGATTCATCCAAATACTTCAGGTGAACCAAACCCAGCATATCCCACAATTGCAGCAGCTTGTTGGGAGTTGGCGCATCCCCTCATCAGTTGTGGTTTGCGGGTCGGTGGTGCTTTCGGCGAAAGCTTCCCGCAGCAGTTTTTTTAGGATTCGGCGGAGTTGCTGTGCACCTAAATCTATACCTCGTTCAACAGAAGAATCGCTGACTCAACTGACTGGCGCTATAACGTCGGGGTTCTTCTAGCCACTGCTTTCGGGCTTGCCAATCACTTTCTTGCCACCGGGGTTTTTTACCCCGCCCTGGTCCTTCCCACAATCCACCCAACCCGCCTTGTTGCGATCGCTCAATTGTAACAGAGCACCGTCTGTTGAACCTCACATCTTGTACCATTGTCAAGAACAGGCAAGATGCCTGTTCCACAATAAAATTAATCTCTTGTGGAACAGGCATCTTGCCTGTTCCTAAACAAGTAATTGAGAATGGTGCAATATCTCAGTTGAACCCCTTCTAAAATACTGAGCAATTTTGGAGCTATTCCAACCGTGAGCCCACTCGTGGGATCGATCTCGCTACGCCTCTAATCGGTTAAAAACTGCTTACTAGCTCAGAAATAATCTCTAAATTTATACCACTTCCTCTAGCACTTTTTTAAATTGAATTATATCATCAACTCAGCCTAGGCTGGAAATACCAAAGATAAATCTAGAGACCAATCGGTAAAACCCGGAATTACAACAGCCTCATTTTGCATAACAACTCGTTGCGATCGATAATTAAAATCCCCTTGTCTTTTTAGAGCGAGTTCGCTGTGCATTTCCCGTTGATTGTAGACAAAATAAAATATCCAATAATTAGAAATTCCCGCTTCAGCATAGAGAGATAGCTTAGTTCTCTGAGCGTACTTTAAAGTAGAATCAGAAACCTCAATTACTAATAAAATATCAGCCGGCTCCGGGTGAGAACATAAATAACGATCGGCTCGATTGCGGGCAATAACAACATCTGTGGTTGGCTATCATCCGTCAAAATAATCCGCTATTGTACGCGCACGCCAGCACGTCTTGCCAGTAAAATGATTAACTTCTCAACTAAAAGACTGTTGCAAACAGAGTGAAGCGTACTTTTAACAGCCTTGATGATAATTTCTGGGCCAATCAATTCTACTCGGTCATCAGGATCCACAAATCCCAGTTCTCCTAAAGGGTGATATTCTGCGAGCGAGAATCTTGTCGCAGTTACAGCAGTCATAGCTTTTCTTACCTACTTTATTTCTTAGTCCCCCTCTGCTCGGACGAAAGTTTGACTCTATGCAGCGATTTCAAGATCCGATTAATCACGATTAATGCCGAATTCATAAAGCCGAGTTCATAAAAGAAAATAACGAACCCGGATTTTATATTAGCTCATTTCCTGAGATGATACATCGGGGGCGATCGCCAGATTTGGTTCGCCCGAAAGCACTGGAGAAGCAGACGCAGTAGGTAATAGATCGTAAGAATTCCCGCCCAAACCCTTAACTTGGCGCATCAAAGTGCCCATTTCCAAAGCACTCATCGCATAATTCCAGCCCAAATTGCTTTTAATTCCAGCCCTTTCCAAAGCTTGCTGCATCGTGTCAGTCGTCACCACCCCAAAAATCACCGGCACCCCTGTTTGAAAAGCAGCCGCAGCAATTCCCTTAGCAACCTCACCAGCCACAAAATCGAAATGAGGAGTTTGGCCCCGAATTACTGCACCCAGACAAATTACCGCATCGTAGCGGTGAGAAAGAGCAGCTTGGCGGGCCACCAAAGGAATCTCAAAACATCCGGGAACCCAAAAAAAGTCCACCTGAGAGCCATGAGGATTAATATCAACCCCGTGCCGTTTCAAACAATCTTGACATCCCTCCAAAAGTTTGTTGACTATTAAATCGTTAAAACGACCGATAACAATAGCAAATCGCAAAGATTCTGTGTGAGTAAAAGTTCCCTCGAAAACAGTCATAGTGTTCTAGTTTAGATTTTAGATTTTAGGTTTTAGAGTTTTGTTTGTGAGAAGGCAAAAGTCAGAAAGCTGCAGCATCTCATCTGAATCTCAAGTGCAAAAACATACAGGGTCGCGCGGTAAGTAAAATTCCTAGCTTCTGCCGAATGCCGAATGCCTTTCAATCGCTGGCGAATGCCTTCATCCTTCTATCTTTTACCTTCTTTATTCGATAGCGTTGGGTGAAGTTAAACGACTAAAAAGTTCAATACACCCACGGCAATAACCAGCAAAAACCAGAGACCAGACCCGGCATATATCAGCGTTTTAGACTGATTCCAGTTTTGGGGAGAGGCATAAGCAACCGGGACGCCAACGACCATCACAAAAGACAGCAGTACCAGAGCCAGTAAAACCACTTGAAACAGAATTGATAACATCTTTTCTCCTTTCGATATAACCGTGCGTTGATCAGAAATAGCTTCCCAGAACCGGAAAAAATCTTCCAAATTCTAGTTTTTGACAGTTTCCCGATAGTCGATCGAGAGATTGTCGGTTGATTGATAGGAAAGAACCCGTGCAAATTCGGGCGTTGCGCGAACAGGCGTCAGCGACTTTTGAGATTTTTATCAATTTTATCATTGTTGGCTACTGCACAGAAAACTGGATTCGATACTGGCTGAAGGTTAAGTTACAGTGCGATCGTCCGGTGTCAGAGGCCGAGAAATTGCTACTCTGTGAGTTAGAGATGGGGGATGTTCGACTATGGACTTAGTTTTGTGCCACACAACAGCAGATTTTGACGCCTTGGGAGCAGCGGTGGGACTTTGCGTCCTGCGCCCCGGTAGCAGGATCGTACTGACAGGCGGGTGTCACCCGACGGTGCGGGATTTTTTAGCGCTACACCGCGACGAGTACCCGCTGATTGAACGCCGATCGGTCAATCCGCAACAAATTCGCTCAATTAGTATAGTTGATGCCTCCCAGCGCGATCGCTTGGGAAAAGCCGCCGAGTGGCTGGATTTGCCGCAGGTGAGCGAAATAGCTGTTTTCGACCACCACCTAGAGGCCCATTCAGACATCCGCGCTACTGTTACGCAGATCGAAGCAGTCGGATCCAGCACGACACTAATTGTCGAAAAGCTGCGCGAAAAGCTCAAAAATCAACCAGAAAACAGCGACACACCATTGCGCCTGCTGCCTTCGGAAGCAACAGTAATGGCCCTCGGCATCCACGTCGATACAGGTTCCCTCACCTTTGAGGGCGCAACTGCGCGAGATGCGACTGCTTTGGCGTGGTTGATGGAACAGGGAGCGAGTTTGCGGGTAATCGCTGAATATGTAGAACCCGGTTTGTCTCCTCAATTGCAAGATTTGCTGAGAGAAGCGCTCAATAATTTGCGATCGGAAACTTTGCACGGTTACAGCGTAGCTTGGGTGCTGCTATCTACTGAAGCCTACGTTCCGGGACTTTCTTCGCTGGCTTCTCGCTTGCTCGATTTAACGGAAACCGATGCTCTGCTTTTAGGCAATGTTTATAAATTTAGCGAAAAGGACAACAACCCCAACATCGAGCCCGAATCGCCAGTTTCCAATCGATTAACTATTATCGGTCGATCGCGCATCGAAGGAACAAACCTCAGCGAATTGTTCAAACCCTTCGGCGGCGGAGGCCACGCCCGCGCCGCTTCCCTCGCCACCCGCGATGTTGACCCCCTGCTGACTTTAAATCAGTTAGCTGACGAACTCAAAACTCAAATTCCCCACCCTCCCACAGCCCGCGAATTAATGTCGTCTCCAGTGCGGAGTATTCGCCCGGAAACATCGGTGGGGGAAGCTCATCGCATACTCCTACGTTACGGACATTCCGGGCTTTGTGTGGTGGATGCGGGCGATCGACTCGCCGGCATTATCTCGCGCCGCGACATTGACATTGCTCTGCACCACGGTTTCAGTCACGCCCCCGTCAAGGGTTACATGACTCCGCAGCTAAAAAAGATCGCCCCAGATACCTTGCTGCCGGAAATTGAATCTTTAATGGTGATGTATGATATCGGGCGCTTGCCGGTATTGGAAAACGGTCAACTGGTAGGAATTGTGACTCGCACTGACGTGTTGCGGGAATTGCACCAGCAAAAAGCGCGAGACAGGGAAAGTAATGCAGAATTTTCTTATTGTCCCGTACCCGAATCGGTTGAGCAGTTGTTGCGATCGCGCATAAGTGCCGAATTGTGGCAATTATTGTCGATCGCGGCCAATATTGCCGCCGAGCGCGGCTGGCAACTTTATATTGTCGGTGGAGCAGTCCGGGATTTACTATTGACGACCGATCATACACTGGCGCTAACAGATATTGATTTGGTTGTGGATGGAAAGTGCGGTTCCGACGATTCCGGTGCTGGTGTCGAGTTAGCTTCATCGCTGCAAAAACTATACCCCGACTCGCGTTTGGACGTTCACGGTCAATTTCAAACCGCCGCGCTTTTGTGGCACAAAGACTCTGCTTTCGGCTCGCTGTGGGTGGATATCGCTACGGCTCGCACTGAATTTTACCCTTATCCGGCTGCAAATCCTGAAGTTGAAGCGAGTTCAATCCGCCAAGATTTGTACCGCAGGGATTTTACAATTAATGCGCTGGCTGTGCGGTTGGGTTTTCCTCGCAGTGGCGCATTGTTAGATTTTTTTGGCGGTTTGCTCGACTTGCAAGCGCGGCAAATTCGAGTTTTGCACGCCAACAGTTTTATCGAAGATCCGACGCGAATTTATCGCGCTGTGCGGTTTGCTGTGCGGTTGGGATTTGAAATTGAGCCGCAGACGGAAGGATACATCCGCCACGCTTTGGCCAGCGGGATTTATTACCGAATTCAGGGGGAAAACGGCCGAGCTCCGGCTTTGGAAACTCGCCTGAAAAGCGAATTGAAATACATTTTGCAAGCCCCCTACTGGAAAGTAGCTTTGCAAATGCTAGGAGATTTGCAGGCTTTGCGCTGCATTCATCCTACTTTGGAGTTGGATCGGGAATTGTGGCGGCAACTGCGTTTGCTCGATCGGTGTTTGAATGGAATCCCAAGGAAGAAGGAAGAAGGAAGAAGGAAGAAGGAAGAAGGAAGAAGGAAGAAGGAAGAAGGAAGAAGGAAGAAGGAAGAAGCGAGAAGGAAGAAGCAATTCCCAATTCCCAATTCCCAATTATCAATATTCCCGATTGGCAGATGCGACTGGAACTTTTGATAGCTTATTTAGCACCGGAATATCGCGGCAAGGTGGCTGCAAATCTTCAGTTACCCGCTGACAGCATTAAGCGGTTGGAAGTGTTGGAAGCTGGAAAGAACCAGTTAGCAGAGGGTTTGCCTAAGTGCGAGTTGCCGAGTCAATTGGTGCTGCTGTTGAGGAATTATGAATTGCCGGTGTTAATTGCGATCGCCCTGCAAAGTCCGCTTCGTGCACGCCGCCAAATTTGGGAATATCTCACCAGGTGGGCAAATGTTGAGCCGCCTTTAAATGGCAACGATTTGAAGGCTTTGGGTTATAAGCCCGGGCCTGGGTTTAAACGAATGTTGGATGATTTGTTGGCGGCGAGGTTGGATGGCGATTTGGGCGATCGGGCTGCTGCTATCTCTTTCTTAGCACAACGTTATCCTCAAGCTTAGTAAGGTGGGTCAGCAGCGCGTTATTTTTTCTATAATTGATAGGCTAATTGCTGACGCACTCTACTAAATTTAGTCTTGGACGCATGGGAGTCCAGAAACCGGTTTTTTTTACGAAAAGACGCGTTGCAACCCGTAGATTAGGTAAAAAACCCGGTTTCTTTGTCGGAGTGCGTCCTGGACTGTAAATTTTTACTTTTCAGTTCAAAACAGCCTAACAAGCCGATCGCACATTAATGATATTTCGATAATTAAGGTGAAAAAACAGCGCGCTCCTGGTTTAATCGCAATTGTCCTTTACAAAAGTTTTGTTGCTTCCCTCTTGACAGTAACTTCTATCGCTTTGTTTTTTGCACTGAAGAATCATCAAGTCTTAGAGAAATTGGCCGCATCTTATTGGTTAGAAAGCCCAGGGAAATTTCTAGAATTTTTATTATTAGATAAAGTTATAATTATCAAGCCTAAAACTTTAGTATTTGCGGACTGGCTGCCGGACATGATGTAGTTTTAACTGCCGTTGAACCAGTGGGTTTATGGTACTAACAAGGCTGGGAAACAATTTTAGTTTTATTGCTAGTCGGCATCAGTATTCCGCCTGAAATCTATGAGTTAGGACTGAAAAATAAATAACTTGATGGATTGTCGGATATAATCAAAAACAGCGCCCTGATTGCTATTTTCTCTAAA
>NZ_JAUBTO010000109.1:0-28747 GCF_036702495.1 Microcoleus sp. C2D2
TTCCTTCTTCCTTCTTCCTTCTTCCTTCTTCCTTCTTCCTTCTTCCTTCTTCCTTCTTCCTTCTTCCTTCTTCCTTCCGCTATACTTTCAATTTGCCTAAAATAGCCCTATGCAAGTTCCCCGGCTGCATCCAGAAACAATCGAAGAAGTCAAACAAAGAGCCGACATAGTAGATGTCATTTCGGGTCGCGTCGTGTTGCGAAAACGCGGCAAAGAATTCGTAGGTTTGTGTCCCTTTCACGACGAAAAATCTCCCAGCTTTACAGTCAGCCCAGCCAAACAAATGTACTATTGTTTCGGCTGCGGTGCAGGTGGCAATGCTTTTAAGTTTCTCATGGAATTGGAGAAACGCCCTTTCAGCGAAGTAGTATTAGAATTAGCTAAAAATTATCAAGTACCCGTCAAAACTGTCGAACCGGAACACCGACAAGAATTGCAGCGCCAAATTTCTCTGCGGGAACAACTGTATGAAATCTCAGCACTAACAGCCAAGTTTTACGAACACGCTTTGCGGCAAACCCAAGGAGAAGAGCCCTTAGCATATCTCAAATCAGAGCGCAAGCTCAGGGAAGAAACTATCCAACAATTTCAATTAGGTTATGCACCCCAAGGTTGGGAAGCACTTTACACTTATTTGGTAGAACAGAAAAACTATCCAGCGCAATTAGTAGAACAAGCTGGATTAATTGTACCGCGCAAATCAGGAGGCAGCGGCTATTACGATCGCTTCCGCAATCGCATTATGATTCCCATTCGCGATACCCAAGGCAGAGTCATCGGTTTCGGGGGCCGAGCTCTCGGCGACGAACAGCCGAAATACCTCAATTCTCCCGAAACAGAACTCTTCGATAAAGGCAAAACTTTATTTGCCTTAGATACAGCCAAAACAGCCATTAGCAAAGCCGATCGAGCAGTGGTTGTAGAGGGGTATTTTGACGCGATCGCACTTCATGCCGCCGGCATCTCCAACGCCGTCGCTTCCCTCGGCACAGCCTTAAGTTTAAACCAAGTGCGGCAGTTATTGCGCTACACTGACTCCAAACAAATTATACTCAACTTCGACGCCGACAAAGCAGGAACTCAAGCAGCAGAACGCGCGATTGGAGAAATAGAAAAACTCGCTTATCAAGGAGAAGTGCAACTGCGGGTGCTCAACATTCCCGACGGCAAAGATGCCGACGAATACCTCAAAACATACTCCCCAGAACAATATCGAGAATTGCTCGAAAATGCTCCGTTGTGGATCGACTGGCAACTGCAACAAATGCTCGTCAATCAAGATTTGAAGCAAGCCGATACTTCCCAGCAAGTTACCAAAAAAATTATAAAATTATTAACTAACATTACTGACGACAATCAGCTAGCACATTATTTGCAAAAAAGCGCCGAGATTCTCAGCAAAGGAGATTTTAGACTCACAAAAATGCTCGCTGAAAACTTGCTAAATCAAGTAGTCAGCGATTGGGCAAAGCGGCAGAGTCAAGACGAATCTTTGACAATGCCCCTGTTAATTAGAAACAAGCTGAAGCCGACCAAACACTATAAAAAGCAGCGGGCAAGTGGCGAAAACAAAAGCTCAAAATCAAGCTTATCTGCCGTAGCCCGCAGTCTTTTAGAAGAAGCAGAAGCGCAATTATTGCAGATTTATTTGCACTGTCCCGAATACCGCCAAGATGTCAGAGAGGCAATAGCAGCTAGAGACGTGCAGTTTAGCCTTTCTCATCACAGATTTTTATGGCACCTGATTGTGAATGCAGAAATCTTGCACAAAATGTCTTTACAAGTAGCCCCTTCTGAGTTAATATTGAAATTGCAAGATAGCTTCATTGAATATCCCAATCAACTAAATCAAATCTCGCATTTATTTCACTTAAATGAGTTCTCAGAAAGAAACGTTTATCGCGCACCTCTAGTAATTAGATCGGCCCTCGCCTGTATCGAGCAAATTATCAGTATAAAGCGGCGCCGGATTGCCCTCAATATGTGGGAAAAAGCCAAGACCGCTAGCAGTGGCGAAGAGGCTATAGAATATCACAAACTATTCTGTGCCGAACAAGAATGGCTCAAGGAATTAGAGCGGCTGCGTCAAGTTAATTTTTACGATTTAACATCCGTACCTTGGAGTGGGAATTTCTAGGAGTTAAGGACTTTAGTCCCTACTACGAACCAAAATCAGGTACGAACGAAACAGCCAGAAGATGGAAATGGAAGCAAACTTAGATGGGATATGCGATCGCCATTAGCACCGTTGTTGTTCGAGGATGACGAGTGGTTAGATCCTTGGGAGTCTGGTTCGGTGGTTGTCCAGGTTTTGTCTGCCACTCCGGCGAAACGGAAAGCTTCAACAAAACGTACTTTGGAGAAGTTTCCCGTTCAAAGTTTTCGGACGTTAGTGACTAATTTATCGACGATCGCTAAAAATCGAGTGCAGCCTAAACTAGCGGGTGTTTCAGTTAGTTTCGACCTGACGGCCCCAACTCCTTTACAGGAGAAAGCCTTCGATTTACTGGCGGTTTCGCTGACATTCTAGTCATGTATCCGGCGGGGGCTAAAGCCCGATCGCCCTACTGATGGGGGCAATACTAGGAACTTTAAGATCGCGCGGGGGAAGTTCCGTTTCAGGTGCAGTTACCTTGAGGTAATCGGCGATAAACTCACCATACGTTTTCCTGATTTCGTCAGGGAGAAATTTATATCCAAGGATCTTCGATCGACATTCAGGGGAGCCACAACAACATTTGGGAATGTCAATGAAACTGTACTCTGTTGAAGAGTAATCCCATGTAATCTCGCTTCCCGAAGGAATATCAACCAATGCCACGAAATCGTAGGCTCCGAATTGATTATTCCTCACTCCTGTGTTTGGGCTACAAGAATGATTGATCAATAATCCCGGTTCATCTAATTCTATATGCAGGTCAAAGTCCATCTGAATGGAGTGAGTAGTTCTTTCGGGCAAGATATCGACTCGGCGTCCAACCACCACAGTCTCACCTTTACGGAAGCCTCGGCTGGCAAAAACGCCTCTACCTTTGTCTGTTTGCTGGATCAAAATATCGAAACCCATTTTCCTCACTCTTAATACAAATTACAAATCTAATTCTAATTCCACGAGGTTACTCTGAAGCGACACAGGAGCGTTAATTGGCTCAGTATCCGAATCTGGCAGCGCTGCAACAATCGACTCGTTAACCTGAATTTCGCCATTGTGCTCAGTGTCCTGAGATTTGCTTTGACCAAAAACCATTGCCACCACTACAAGAACTGCGCCAATCACACCGCGTATTCCAAGTTTCTCTCCCAGTAGTAGAAACGAGAAAATCGCTGCGAAAATCGGATCTAGCGTATAAATTAGCGCCGTCTGGTAAGCGTTAACCCATCGTTGGGCCAATACTTGAAGCACAATCGTAGCAGCAGTATCAAATAAGCCAATATATAAAAGAATACCAAGATTCGCGCCAATTGCTTCCTGTTGTGCAACCAGATCTGGAGCGGCCCAGACTAAAGAAAATATTGTTATCACCCAAAGCTGGATCGCCGCGAGTGGCAAAATGGGGTGGCGCAACGTGGTGGACTCAAGCTTAAGAGTGTAGACCGAGTAGAGGAAGGCATTGCCCAAGATCAACAGATCGCCGATCACTAGCTGTTCACTCTCCCAACACATCACTCCAATGCCCAAGATGGCAATTCCTGCGGCGAGGAAAGTTTTTGGGAACACCTGCCTACCTATCAGTTGCCCTAGCAGAGGAACTAGGATGACGTTGAAACTGGCAATGAATGCAGCACGATCGGCAGAAGTCGTCTCAAGGGCAACGGTTTGGAGGACTGATGCAGGAAACAGTATGAGTGATAAGAAGACTCCATCCCGTAGCAGGGAAAAATTCAGGAAGCGCAAATAGGGGGTAAACGGCAACGCTGCTATTACGTAGCGGGTTGCAAATATTGCAGAAGGAGAAAGATTGCTGAGAGCTCCCTTGATAACCGGATAGCTTGTACCCCAGATTAGGGTGACAAGGAGCAACACTGCTATACCCCAAGCATGGAGAGTGCTTGGCGATCTTTGAGAACCACTATTTAATTCTGTAGTCATTGAATAGCCTAATCGATTAGCAATTGAACTAAATTCCGTTAGTTAACCGTAAAGAGGTTGACTAGAGTAAGAAATCTCAATATTTTAAAATCGAGTGCAGCCTAAACTAGCGGGTGTTTCAGTTAGTTTCGACCTGACGACGGCAACTCCTTTACAGCAGAAAGCCTTCGATTTGCTGGGGGTTCCGCTGACATTCTAGTCATGTATCCGGCGGGCCTAAAGCCCGATCGCCCGACTGATGGGGGCAATACTAGGAACTTTAAGATCGCGCGGGCGAAGTTCCGTTTCAGGCTTAGTTACCTTGAGGTAATCGGCGATAAACTCACCATACTTTTTCCTGATTTCGTCAGGGAGAAATTTGAATCCAAGAGTCTTCGATCGACATTCAGGAGAGCCACAACAACATTCTGGAATGGCAATAGAAATATACTCCGTTGTCTCGTAGTCCCAGGTAAGTTCGCTGCCAGAAGGAATATCAACCAATGCCACGAAATCGTAGGCTCCGTATTGATTATTCCTCACCCCTGTGTTTGGGCTACAAGAATGATTGATCAATACTCCCGGTTCATCTAATTCTATATGCAGGTCAAAATCCATCTGAAAAGAGTGAGTAGTTCTTTCTGGCAGGATCTCGACTGGGCGTCCAACCACCACAGTCTCACCTTTACGGAAGCATCGGCTGGCAAAAACGCCTCTACCTTTCTCTGTTTGCTGGATGAAAATATCGAAACCCATTTTTCTCACTCTTAATACCAATTACAAATCTAATTCTAATTCCACGAGGTCAGCGCTCGGAAGCGACACTGGAGCGTTAATAGGCTCAGTATCCGAATCTGACAGCGCTGGGACAATCGACTCGTTAACCTGTATTTCGCCATTTTGCTCAGCATCCTGAGACTTGCTTTGACCAAAAACCATTGCCACCAGTACAAGAGCTGCGCCAATGAGACCGCGTACTCCTAGTTTCTCTCCCAACAGTAGAAACGAGAAAACCGCGGCAAAAATTGGCTCAAGCGTATACATTAGCGCCGTCTCATAAGCGTTAACCCATCGTTGAGCCACTACTTGGAGCACAATCGTGGCTGCAGTATCAAACAAACCCAGATATAAGAGAACACCAAGGTTCGCGCTAATTGCTTCCTGTTGTGCAACCAGATCTGGAGCGGCCCAGATTAAAGACACTATCGCTATCACCCAAAGCTGGATCGCGGCGAGTGGCAAAGTGGGGTGCCGCAACGTGATGGACTCAAGCTTCAGAATGTAGATCGAGTAGAGGAAGGCGTTGCCTAACATCAAGAAATCGCCAAGCACGAGCTGTTCACTCTCCCAACACATCACTCCAATGCCAAAGATGGCAATTCCTGCGGCGAGGAAAGTTTTTGGGAACACCTGCCGACCCATCAGTTGCCCCAGCAGAGGAACTAGGATGACGTTGAAACTGGCAATGAATGCAGCACGATCGGCAGAAGTCGTCTCAAGGGCAAATGTTTGCAGGTTGAGAGTAGTAAAAATTACCAATCCCAACAATAGTCCATCCCGTAGCAGGGAAAGATTAAGGAAGCGTAAATAGGGGGTAAACGGCAACGCCGCTATTACGAAGCGGGTTGCAAATAGTGCAGAAGGAGAAAGGCTGCTGAGGGCTCCCTTGAGGAGCGGAAAGCTCGTACCCCAGATTAGGGTGACGACAAGCAACACAGCTATCCCCCAAGCATGGAGAGTGTTTGGCGATCTTTGAGAACCGCTATTTAATTCTGTAGTCATTGAGTAGCCTAATCGATTAGCAATTGAACTAAATTCCGTTAGTTAACCATAAAGAGGTTGACTAGAGTAGGAAATATCAATATTGATTGTTTCGTCATCAGCGTAGGTAAAAATTAGGTTAGTTCGTTTGACTTGTTCGCAAAGAGGTAAAACTCGATGAACAGCTTGGTTGGTTTTCATAAAGTAGCAATCTCCAACATGATGCCCAACCCGTTTGGCTAATGGTTTATCAAGATCGCTAATTTCCATGCTGTGAGGAACAAACTCCAGGCATCCTCCAGCCTCTTCTGGTGGGGTTTCAATAAAAATAGCGAAAGCAAAGGCATAGGTATCGAGATGTCCTCCATGAACATCCCCTACTTTGTCAAGTCTATGAATGACATGCCGATCAAAAGGATCGGGTACTAAGTACACTTGAGTTCCCGCAATACCGCAGAGAAACTCAATGAGTTGAGAATCGCGGTACAGAGCAGTAATCATTGGTGAGTGTTCTGCAACGGTAATTCCCGAAACTGTGCTCAGATGTCTAGGAGTGTTTTGCTCATGCTTCATGTTGAAATCTCTTCTTCGAGAATGCTGCTCAAATATTCTGAGAACCTCTGCCTTCAAAATGGTAAATGAATCATCATTGAAAAACAGCGGCAATTTTACATAACAGTTGAGAGCAAACTCTTCGTGCAATAAAGCTCCCGCTTCTCTGGTGAGAGTGGTATTGAACAAATTGGCAGTATCCTGATACACCATATTTCCTTTAAAATTTTAGACTTTTTTTGAGCAATCCTCTAGAACCCATGGCCGGACTGCCAGAGGGTTTACGTTGAACTTACCCCGCACGCGGGGTAAGTTTGGTTTAATTAGCCTTTTAATAATCGCAAAAAAGAGTTTCGCGAGTATCTCTACCTGTCACCGGATTAGTACCTTTTGCCACTTTACAAAGTTTTTCTATCATATCGTCTCGCAGCAGTGTCTCTGTAAAATCAGCACCGTCAATGACAGCTCCTTCGAGTCTGGTATTGTAAGCGAAAGCGCCCTCAAGGATAGCATTAGTTAAGTTTGCTTTCATCATGCGAGCTAAATCTAAAGTAGCACCCGTGAAATTAGCGCCTTCAAAATTTGCCTCTTCCATATTGGCCGCAAAAAAGCTCACACCCCGCAAATCTGCATTAGTAAAATTGCTGTTGCGAAGATTAGCTTTATTAAAACTGTCGTCAGTCAGAACTTGTCCACTAAAATCAGCGCCGACTAGGATTTCTTTGTCGTGATCTAGGGCGAAAGCAGGTGCGGGATTAATGCCGATCGCCCCAGCGGCAATTACTGCTAAAATAACAAAACTCAGCAAGAAAGTATAAATATTTTTGCGATGTTGGCGAACTCGAGAATTCATAAGTTAAACCTAATGGGCAGCCGTGACAGTTCAGAATTGAATTCTACCAGAAAGCGCGATCGCCCGTTAGCGAAAGCGTTGCGATCCGAAGGAAAGCCCTCGAAGAGCATGGCGACGGCCCACTCCAATTCCCCCCAATCCCCAAACTCTCGGGATATCGGCACATTGGGAGAAAACTTAGTCGCCGAGTGGTTGCAGCAGCAAGGCTGGGAAATCTTGCACCAACAGTGGCGCTGTCGCTGGGGAGAGATTGACATCATCGCACTCGCAAGAGATGAAGAAAGCGAAATCAACAGAGGTAACGAAAATTCCCCATGCCCCATTCCCCATGCCCCATGCCCCATGCCCCATTCCCAAACATTAGCATTTGTAGAGGTAAAAACTCGCCGCCGGGGAAATTGGGATGCTGGTGGAATGCTCGCTGTTACTACCACAAAACAAGCCAAACTTTGGCAAACAGCCGAAATATTTTTAAGCACTCGTCCAGATTTAGCACATAATTCTTGTCGCTTTGATGTCGCCCTAGTCAGGTGCGAACCTTCACGGCCAAAGACTAAGCAAGTATTACCGTTAACTGCTGCAAACTCTCAATCCGCCCTTGCCGAAAACTACCGCCTTACCCTGCAAGAATACATTCGAGCGGCTTTCAGCAATTAAAAATATCTCATTAAAAATTAGAGGGTAAAATCACAAAGCAATCCCACTCGCTAATTTTTAATTGTTAACTTGCCCTTACCCTCGCGAATTTCTTTCTTCATCTTTAACCGACGAGAAAAAAGCGTGAAATCTTCTCCCTCTCTCCCAGAATCCCTCTCTCCTCCTCTGCCCTTCTCTCCCTCGGACCCTCTGCCATAACAGTTAATTTATCTGCTAGGCAGTCTAGGCGAGAGTTTCCGGGCAATATCCCAGGCCCTTGACAAACTGCTGGCGAAACGCTTCAATTTCCTTGCGGTCAGGGCTGCCGTGACAAACCACGGCCACCTGGTAGCGGCGCATCACGCTCAGCGGGGACTGTCCCGTTTCCAAACTCCAAAGTGCCATTTGCAAGCGAATTTCAGGATCGTAAGGAATCCCGAGTTCGTTCATAAAAGCCCGAAAATCGCCGTGCATTTCTGGAGTTAAATATTGGCTCATTTTCACCTTCACCACCCAGCCGTCAATTTGGTGAATAACAGTGATAAATTGCAAGGGAAGATGATGAGCCGTGCGCAGGTAATCCACGACTCTCAGAGTAAGGCTAGTATTGGCGATGTAGTAGAGGTATTCCATAACGATCCTTCGAGCAAAGCTGATGCTATACCTCTATCATGGCGGTCTATACCCGCCACCACAAGGGGAAAAGCACCCGACTTTGGATGGGGGTTTTTACCCAATTTGTTACCCAGTTAACAGATCGATCGCACAGGAATTCACTCGATGACAGAGATTGACTGGTCTTTGGACGGCTACAACTACGAACTTCCGCCCTCGCGCATTGCCCAAAATCCCGTAGTGCCGAGGGACAGTTCTCGGTTGCTGGCTGTAGATTCTCCCAGCAGCCAGCAACACCGGATTTTCCGGGATTTGCCAGATTTGCTGCACCCGGGAGACTTGCTGGTACTCAATAACACCCGCGTGCTGCCAGCGAGGCTCTACGGGCGCAAACCCAACGGCCCGGCTGTTGAGATATTGTTGATGGAAGAACGGCAGCACAACTGCTGGCTGGCTTTGGTTAAACCGGGGAAACGCTTAAAGTTGGGCTCACAAATTCAGTTTGAGCCGATCGCCCCAGCAAGTGAGGACTCCGCTGCAGGTCCTTGTTGTTGCCTTCCCGAAGCGGAGGTACTCGATCGTCGATTGACTGCGACAGTTATCGCCAGGGACGACGCAACAGGAGGACGGCTGCTGGAGTTTGACATCCCCACAGATGCGAGTCTGGCGAAGTTTTTGGACGAATACGGCCACGTACCCCTGCCGCCCTACATCGAAAATTCCCAAGCTGGGCCGGAACAGTACCAGACTGTTTATGCCGATCGACTCGGGGCCATCGCGGCCCCCACCGCCGGCTTGCACTTCACCGAAGAATTGTTCAGTCGCTTGCAGCAGCGGGGAATCGAAAAAACTTTTGTCACCCTACACGTGGGAGTAGGGACGTTTCGCCCGGTGGAGGTGGCAGACGTGACGGCTCACCAAATGCACGGCGAATGGGTGGAAGTACCCCCCGCCACCGTCGATAAAATCCGCGAAACTCAAGCTAGAGGCGGGCGCATCTTTGCCGTGGGTACAACAGCAGTGCGAGCTTTAGAGGGAGCCGCTGCAGCGAGTGGCGATTTTTCCTTGCAGCCTTTTTGCGGCCGGACTAATTTGTTTATCTACCCTGGTTACAAGTGGCGGGTTGTAGAGGGGATGATTACCAATTTTCACTTGCCGCGCTCTACTTTGATGATGATGGTAAGTGCGATGATTGGAAGGCCTCGGCTGTTGGATTTGTACCGAGAGGCGATCGACCATCAGTACCGCTTTTATTCCTTTGGCGATGCCATGCTGATTTTACCAACAGCAAAAATCAACTGACAAGCGAATTTCAAAGGTGGTACCCGCCACGTGATTTATCCGTGGAATCAATCCAAAATCGCAAATCGAAAATCCTCAAGCCCCCGTATTTATCCGTGGGGTCAATCTAAAATCTAAAATCTAAAATCTAAAATCGATTGACCCATCGGGCATCGGGTTCGCCCAATGCCCAGTATTTCGTTTCTATTCTTCCTCCTCTTCTTCATTGCCGGGATACACGAAGCTGTTGGAACGCCCAGTCAGAACTGATTTGCCCAGGGACAGAGCTTTCTGAGCTGCCACTACAGCTTTGCGCTTCCAGGTTGCCTTGCGCATATTCTTCTTGGATTTGGAGGTTTTCTTCTTAGGGACTGCCATGACGCTAAATACTTTCGGATTATATAGACAAACAAACATTCTAGCCGATTTTGTTAGCAATGCTTACTCGAAAAACGGCAACAACTGTTCGGCCAGCAATATCAAGTAGTAGGGTGCGGAGCGCGATTACCCTCTCGAACCACAGAAAAAATCCCGATTCTGACCCACGCGCACCAGCTAAAGCCCCCGTAGGGTGCGGAGCGCGATTAGCCTCTCCATCCCCAGAAAAAATCCCCGATTCTGAGGCACCCGCACCAGCTAAAGTTCGTGAAAGTGGTACATCACGACGCCAGTTACTGAATCGTTCTCGATACTGACATAACCCGTTTTCAGCATTGCCGTAAAAGCCTCTTCCACTTCGGCAAAGGTAGCGCCGGTTGCCATCACCCCTTGGGTGACAGATAATCTTCCGTTTTTGGTATAAGCTGCCTTCAGGAGTTTAACCCCTAACTGGTCGGGAGTTTGCTTGGGGTATGTCGCGGCGATCGCCCCGCTGACTGGATATAGCGGTATACCTTCGCGAGATACGCCGAGTTTGCCCCTGAGACTGGCATTGTGTTCGTCCACCATGTTGGGGAGCAGCAGCAAGTCAAACAATTGCCCGAACCCACACAAACCAAAGGTAAACAGCCACAGTAAACCAGTACCAATCTTGCCGTTGTAGAGGCGGTGGAGTCCGAATGGGCCTAAAAAACAAGCTGCCCATAAAAGGTAACTAACACCCAAATTGCTCATTTTCTGACCGTCCTGCTTGGTTATTCTAAGGATTGGACTCGCTCTATATATTTTGTACTTTCTATTTAGTTTTTGAACAGTTTGACACCAGCAGATATTTGTGCATTGTCCGAAGTTATTGGTTATTTACTACCAATTCCCCAAGTCCCTGTTTGGCCCATGCCCCATGCCCCATGCCCCATGCCCCATGCCCATGCCCATGAGTAATTCTGCGTAGCAATTCTTAACGCCAGCAATATATTTCCAGGGTCGAGAGCTTGGTAAAGTATAACGAGGCCGATCGCGCGGCCGGCCGAAGACGAAGAGACAGGGGCGATCGCTCGCCCTCGGTAACCGACAACTGAAACTCAGAGTAGTTATAAGCAGAACTCCAATAAACATATGGTAGATTCCCTCAAAAAACCCACTTTTGAAGAACTGCGGCCGGGAGTGAAAGCCCCAGCCAAAGAAACTATTCTCACGCCGAGATTTTACACAACAGACTTTGACGAGATGGCCAAAATGGACATCTCGGTAAATGAAGCTGAACTGCAAGCAATTATTAAAGAATTTCGCGTTGACTACAACCGCAACCACTTCGTGCGGGATGCCGAATTCGAGCAATCTTGGGAACACATCGACGGCGAAAAGCGCCAATTGTTCATTGAATTCCTAGAACGCTCTTGCACCGCTGAGTTTTCTGGCTTCTTGCTCTACAAAGAGTTGGCACGCAAGCTCAAGGATAAAAATCCAGTGCTGGCCGAAGGTTTCTTGCTGATGTCCCGGGACGAAGCGCGGCACGCCGGATTCCTCAACAAAGCTCTCTCGGACTTTAATTTGTCCCTGGATTTGGGTTTCTTGACAAAGAGCCGCAGTTACACATTCTTTAAGCCGAAGTTTATTTTCTACGCGACTTACTTGTCGGAAAAAATCGGTTATTGGCGCTACATCACGATTTACCAGCACTTAAAAGCGCATCCTGAAGACCAGATTTATCCGATTTTCCGATTCTTTGAAAATTGGTGCCAGGATGAAAACCGCCACGGAGATTTCTTTGATGCCGTGATGAGAGCTCAGCCTCAGATGTTGAATGATTGGCGCGCTAAGCTTTGGTGCCGTTTCTTCTTGCTGTCGGTGTTCGCGACAATGTATCTCAATGATATCCAGCGTGCGGGTTTTTATCGATCGCTCGGACTCGATGCTCGCGAATACGACATCGAAGTGATTAAAAAGACCAACGAAACAGCAGGCCGCGTATTCCCCGTCATGCTGGACGTGAACAATCCCGAGTTTTACGAACGGCTGGATGTTTGCCTCAAGAACAATCAGAAGTTGACTGCAATTGTTGCTTCAAATACTCCGAAATTCTTGCAGTTCTTCCAAAAATTGCCTTTGTATTTGTCGAACGCCTGGCAGTTGTTGAAGCTGTACTTCATGAAGACAATTGAATCACCTTCAGTACAGGGTGCTGTGCGTTAAGTTTTGATTTTTCATCCTCTGTGACGGCGGTTCTGCGACAAGCGGAGCCGCTTTTTTTATAATTGCTCCTTTCGGGTCGGAAGAATTAGTATTATTGAACCGCGAAGACGCGAAGGGCACGAAGAAAGAAGGAAGAAGGAAGAAGGAAGAAGGAAGAAGGAAGACGGTTGACTGTTGACTGTTGGCTGTTGTTCGTGGCAACCCCGATGGCCGATGCCTGTATATAGCGGTTCTCAAAAAAGTGAGGTATGCCCACGGAGGCCACGGAGGCCACGGAGGCCACGGAGGCCACGGAGGCCATGAGTACCTCATATGAGAGCTCGAAAGGCTATAGGTTTTATCAACTATTAATCTGACTTGATATCATAACTGTTTTTTCTAAAATTTATCGCCATTCGCCCTGAAGCGTAAAAGCCGCCCAATAATAGGGAGACTTCCACTTTTCCTGCTTCCACATTTCCAGTTGTGCCGCCCTTAAAGCCGCCGCTGGGGTTAACCCTTTTTGCAGCATTCCCTTATAGAAACTCGACATTAACGTAGCCGTTTGTTCATCGTCCACACTCCACAAACTCACCACCAGTCGCTGAGCCCCAGCATACATAAATCCCCGTGTCAATCCTACCAAGCCCTCGCCTTGAATGTTCTGCCCTAATCCGGTTTGACAGGCGCTTAACACTACTAAGTCGGCTGCTAATTTGAGATTGAAAATATCAGTAAGTCGCAGGAATCCATTTAAAGGATTGCCCTTTTCATCTATCAGCGACAATATGATTCCTGATAGTTCTGGGTGAGCGCTATTCGCTAAACCGTGAGTGGCAAGAGGACGAGATATCTCAGATTAGTCAGTCCCGATAAGGGTTGCACATCTGTTATTTGATTTCTACTGAGGTTGAGATTTCTCAGATTGGTGAATTTTGATAATGGTTTGATATCGACTATTTGATTGCGAATTAGGGAAAGTTCTGTGAGATTAGTCAGGGTTTTTTGAGCGCGATCGCACTCTTGTGTTTTTGCTTTTGATAGCAACACCTCAACCGTATTTCTGGCTTCAGGGGTCAAATTCTCTTTGTTGGTACAGAAATCAGCAAAGCTTTCAAATGTTTTGGGATTTGGCGCGGCGGCAGATCCCATCAGGATAGTCGCACCTACAGCTAACCCCCAACGCCCCCAAATCGAAAGTATGAGATTCATAAGCACTGCGCTCAAAAAAGACCTGATTAGCTGCTATCATAATCTATCGCACCTTGTGATGCGCGCTTTTTCTTCCTGCTTGCCAATTAGATCGGGAGCATTTGGTGAAACAATACTCGCTACTGCTTCTCGCTGCACTCTCCAAGCATTATTAAAAACCGGGTTTAAGAAACCGGGTGTTTCCAAAAAACCCGGTTTCTCATCAAATATTCGGTTTCTGCACAAGTCCTATTTTACGTTACTCTCAACTCAGGAATTTTAAATTAGCGATCGCCCTCAAATTTAGGATCTATTATTTGCTGCTGTTTTATGAAAATCAAGAAAAAATACTTTAACCAATCGAATGTTATTTTCTCCCTAGCAATGCTCGGTGTGCTCCTCTTTTCCTTAACTTTACGCTTTTGGGAACTAGAGCGATTTAATACTTTAGTATTTGACGAGGTTTATTACGCTAAATTTGCCAACGATTATCTCACCAAAACTCCTTTTTTCAACGCTCACCCACCTCTGAGCCAGTACATAATTGCGATCGGCATTTGGATCGGAACTCACCTTCCATTCGGCAAAACAGCCGTCAACAGTATGGCAGGTTCCCTGCTTTCTCCTTGGGATTACCGCTGGCTGAATGCTCTCACAGGTTCCTTTATTCCCCTAGTTGTGGGAGCCCTAGCTTATCAGCTAGTTCGGCGCCACAGTTACGCTTTTCTTGCTACTTTGTTTGCCGCCTGCGACGGTCTATTTTTAGTTGAGTCTCGCTACGCACTGAACAACATTTATCTAGTTTTATTTGGGATTTTAGGTCAGTTATTTATTTTAAAATCCGTAGAAGCCCAAGGTAAAAAGCGCTGGCTTTGGCTGGTACTAGCCGGGATTGGTTTCGGCGCATCTGCTGCTATCAAATGGAACGGATTGTGGTTTCTTTTCGGTACTTATCTAATTTTAATCTGTGCTTGGGCAGTTCGTTTGGTTCAGGAAAAAAAAGGAGATGAAGAACACAGCCGCGAGGTAGATTCACCTCTAATTCCTGCCGAAAGTCCCGTACAAAAACTGACTAAACTCAATTTTATAGAACTCGGCTTGAGTCTAGCTATTATTCCTATTGTAGTTTACAGCATCTCTTGGATTCCTCACCTGTACTTTAATCCAACTCCCAATTTCTGGCAGATGCAAACGGAAATTTTGACTTATCACCAGCGGATTAAAAGCGGGCCTGACGTGCATCCTTACTGTTCCGCGTGGTACAGTTGGCCTTTGATGCTGCGCCCCATAGTTTACTTCTACAAAACTGCTAGCAGCAATGCCCAACCAGATCCGGTTTTGCCGCCTTTACCTGAAGGTGCAACTCAGGCAATTTTTGACGTTCACGCCATGGGAAATCCCTTTCTTTGGTGGCTGTCAACCTTAGCTTTACTGCTAGTAATAGGAGTTTTAGTTCACCGGATTTTGGTGTGGGTGCAAACGCGCAGCGAGGCTTCTGTTGACACGATAGAACAGCAGCGGCCGATTTTGTTTCCGCCGACTGCTGAAATGTGGCTGGCCTTATATTTAATAGTTAATTGGACCGCTAATTTGCTGCCTTGGGTGAAGGTGACTCGCTGCATATTTTTGTACCATTATATGGGCTGTTCTGTGTTTGGATCCTTAGCACTTGCTTGGTGGGTTGACAGGTGGCTGCACAGCCCTCAAACTCGACTCCGAGGGATGGGGGTAACAATTATTTTTCTGGTTTTGGGTGCTTTTATTTTCTGGATGCCTATCTATTTGGGATTGCCTTTGTCGCAAATGGAATGGAAAATTAGGATGTGGCTGGCGTCTTGGGTTTAAGCTAGAAATAATTCTTTTATTAACTGGCTCTGGGGCCCGTTCCACAAGAAAATTAAGTTTTGTGGAACAGGCATCTTGCCTGTTCCTAACAAAGGTGCAAGATGTAAGTTATAACATTTATTACCAAGGTGAGTTTGCAAAAGCGAGCATTATTTTTGATACAGTGCTCGATAAACTGGTTCGCCCCGTTTCAGAGTAGCAATTTCTCTTTCAGTAGCAACAGGTAGGGGATTTTCTGCTAGCCAGTTGTCGCCGTTTTGACGTTTAAAACTGGGGTGAGATGAAAAGCGATCGCACATTTCTCTTTCTACTTCTTCAATATCTGACTGAATAAAAACTTCGCCGCCAATTCCCAGATAAATTGCCAATTCATTAACTAATTCCTGCTGCACCACCCGCCGTTTGTGGTGCTTTTTCTTGAACCACGGATCGGGAAATTGAATGCTAACTCGCTGCAAAGTGCCAGGGGGAAAAGTTTCTAAAATCGGCTTCAGGGAACTATTAGCATTGCAAAACAAATAGTGCAAATTTGTCAAGCCTTTTTCGTCGCGCCAAAGATTCGCCTCCTCTACCAAAGGTTCCCGAATTTCTAATCCGAGAAAATTCCAGTCAGTTTGTACTTGCGCCATGTGCCACAAAAACCTTCCTCTGCCGCAGCCGATATCTAAATGCAGCGGTAAATTTAAGTCGGCATAGATTTTAGTCCAATCCGGGGGACTTGCAGATGCTTGATATCTAATTGATAGGGGATTGACGTGTTCCCGCACTCTTACTCTTGCCAATTTTGCTGTCTCCTGAATGTAATTTTGAACCGCTGATGAAGGCTGATT
This sequence comes from Microcoleus sp. C2D2, assembly GCF_036702495.1. NCBI lineage: Bacteria > Bacillati > Cyanobacteriota > Cyanophyceae > Oscillatoriales > Microcoleaceae > Microcoleus > Microcoleus sp. C2D2. The sequence goes on from NZ_JAUBTO010000109.1 coordinate 16,184, forward strand.
AACGTGGATTAACGCCGATAAAGATTGATTTTTGCGATGTTGTCTAATACTTTTTAGTTAATGAGCGATCTTAAATTGCAGAGGGACAATTTTTAATTGCTCATTATTGCATTAGGCCTCTGGTTCCATGCCTGCTGCTCTTAATTGGGCGGCTAGTCGATCGACTCGCTGCCGTTCCCTTTCTACCATTTCTGCTCCCCACAATAACATCTCTCCGCTCTCATCCCACCACCGCAACCAATATCCCGTTCTTTCGGCTTTTGTTCCCTGCCAAATACCTAGAAATAATCCAACTCCCGGAATCCAATAACGATTGTTTGCATCGGGTTGCTGTTTTTTATACTGTGCTGGTGAATTCAAATGATATACTTTTAAATATCCGATCGCAGGTTGAAAAATTACATAGATTGGGGCTTGCAATATTTGTTCGTAAAAATGCCATTTCCCGGGGAGATAAGTTGGCTTTGCAGAATATTCATCCTGATAACTAGGAGGATTATCTGGCAAAAACTCCATGACAATTGCCGGAATGTCTCCTTCTAGGTTGGGGATATAACTGCGGCGAATTTCTCGATCGGGAAGGGGCTGTACGTTGGTGGCATAAAACAGATCGGGAGTTTTTATAACTAGCTTATCGTTGAAAGTTACACAAATCGCCAGATGAGGCGCAACTAATGTTCCCTCCAAAATTAGCCCCGCAATTTCTAAGCTTTCCCGTAAGGCGGCCGCGAGCAAAGGCTGGTCGATATCTTGCAGGGGTTGCTCGTCTAAAATGAAATCTTTTGGCAATTTTTCCCAGGATATTTTGAATTTCATTGGATTGAATGTCATGGTATTTTACCTCTTAGTAAGAATGCGGTGGAACTGCTGGCAATAATTTTCGATCGAATACCATTGCCTATTTTTTAAGCTTCTGGTTCAATGCCTAATGCTCTTAATTGTGCGGCCAATATGGACGATCGTTCTCGTTCTTGTTCTGCCCGTTCTCGTTCTTGTTCGGCTTGCTGTTGAGCGATCGTCTTTTGCTGCCGTTCTTGTTCGGCTTGCTGTTGAGCGATTACTCTTTCTTGCCTTTCTCTTTCGACCATTTCTGCACCCCACAATAACATCTCGCCGCTTTCATCCCACCACCGCAACCAATATCCGGTTCTTTCGGCTTTTGTGCCATACCAAACACCCAGAAATAATCCAACTCCAGGAATCCAATAACGGCCGTTTGGATCGGGGTGCTGTGGTTGATACTTTCCTGATGAATTCAACTGGTTAATTTCTAGCCTTCCTGTGGCAGGTTGAAATATTACATAATTTGGCACTCGCAATATTTGCTCGTAAAAATACCACTTTCCGGGGGGATAATCTTCTATTTGAGAATATTCTTCGTTGGCTGTAGCTGATAAAAATTCCATGACGATCGCCGGAATGTCTCCTTCTAAATTGGGAGTGTAACTGCGGCGAATTTCTTGATTTTCCAGCGGCTGTACGTTGCGGGCATAAAACCAATCTGGCGCTTTGATAACTAGCTTGCTGTCTACTGTCGCACAAATCCCCATATTTGGGGCAATTAATATTCCTGCTACTATTAGCCCCGCGATTTCTAAGATTTCTCGCAAGGCGGCTGCTAGCAAGGGCTGGTCGATATTTTCCACAGGTTCCTCGTCTAAAATGAAGTCGTCTGGCAATTTTTCCCAGGTAACTTTTAAGTCTGCTGTACTGGCTGTCACGGTATTTTACCTCTTACGGAGACTGCTGGAGCGCGGCTCGCAATACTTCGCGGTGAAAGAGCGATCGCTCTACTATAAATTTTATCCTGTCTGGCGATAAGGCGTCGCCGTTAGCATAGTGTTCGATCCAGGTTTTGCTGATTAAATAAGGATCGTCTGGCAATTCTGATAATAAGTATCCCGGCATTTCTAGCTCTTCCATTAACTGGCTGACTTTGGGATCGTAGCTGAGGGCAAAACAGCGGCATTCTTCGGATGCTGCCATAATTAAACTGTGGTAGCGCATCCCGATCGCCATTTCGACTCCCCGGAATACTCCTTTCAATTTTCTCGGATCGTCTAAACTGAGGATGCAACTTCTTTTCGGCAGGGCTTCGTGCAAATGTTGGGCAATGTCTAAGTCGTGAGACGCTTGAAAAGGCAGCAGCAAAATTAAGGTGCGAGTTGCTTTTTGGAAGTCAACTAAAGCTTGAGTTAAGATTGACAAACGGGCGGGAGTTAGTGTAGAGTGAGAACGCAAACAAACAGCCACTCTGGGCGCAGGTAAATCCCACAAGCCCGACACGGGGGAATTCTCCAAAGCCCACACGGGATCGGGCGCTAAAGTAAAGGGAATTTTCCAATCTGCAAGTAAAGTAGCTGAACCTTTATCCCGCACGCTGACGCCGGTGCATCCAGCAAAACAGCGCTGAGATAACTTGCGAGTGATTTCGCGCTTCAAAGGCCCAATTCCCTGAGCCCAGGCAACAGTTTTTAAGCCCATCCGCTGCGCTATTCCCATCAAACCCCCATAATAGAAAGGGCTCGCTATGCTAGTAGCGTCTTGGATTAAACTGCCGCCGCCCCAGATTAGGGCGTCGGATGTGCGGAGTGTTTCGAGAACTTGAAAGGCATTCATGCGATCGCGCGCAGCTACCCCGTACCGCTGATTTGTCTCGACAGGATTGCCAGACAGGACGATCGGCGTCACGCCATCTGGTAACATTTGCAGTAGCGATGCCAACAGCGCCTCGTCGCCGCCGTTGCCTTTACCGTAATAGCCGCACAAAATTGCTCGCATTTCTACTCTTTTCTTTGTTTGTGATGGGGAATCTAACTATTTTAGATTTTAGATTTTAGATTTGAGATTTTTTTGAGATTTGAGATTTGAAATTTGATACTACTACAAAAAAAATGCTACTGTCAGCAAGCTTCCAGGCTTTACGTCATCAGTCAGCTCAAATCGCAAATCTATTAAAATCTCAAATCGCTAATCTAAAATTGTATGACCAGCCCAAAAACAGGTACAAGCCCCGACTTAAGTCGTGGATGCTCCTAAAATTTTAGACCAAAGCTCAAGCTCCAAGATTCATCTGTGGAGTAAATCTAAAATCTAAAATCTAAAATCTAAAATCGACTGACTCATCATACTTTATATGACAGTTGCGTAAGTCCCGATAGATAAATCTTTCATCTTCGTTCACCATACAAAAAATGCACGCTTTGTCAATTCCCACCTGGATTATTCACGTCTCTAGCGTCGTCGAGTGGATTGCCGCCATCTGGTTAATTTGGACTTACGGCGAAGTCACTCAAAACCGAGCTTGGTGGGCCCTTTCCGCCGGAATGCTGCCCGCTCTCGTCAGCGCTATGTGTGCCTGTACATGGCACTATTTTGACAACTCCCCAGCCCTAGAATGGATCGTTACCCTGCAAGCGGCGATGACTCTCATCGGCAATTTTACTCTGTGGGCGGCGGCTTGGTGGATTTGGCGATCGGCGCAGCCAGCAGAGAAAATTAAAGATTAAAAAAGGGAGAAACTAAGTGAAAAATAGCACTATTTGGGTAAAATTTGCGGCGAGTTTGCTTTTATTGACAGCCGGATTTTTGCTTCCCAGCAAAGCCAGCAACATTCCCGTACAAGTCGCCCAACAGCCTAACTGCAAAAATCCTCAAACCACACTAGAGATGAATGTCTGTTCGAGTCAAGAGTTTCAGGCAGCCGACAGAAAGCTCAATCAAGTCTATCAGCAACTGCAAGCAAAAATCAGCAGTAGACAAAAGCAGAGATTGACGGTGGCACAGCGTACTTGGATCAAATTTCGAGATGAAAGTTGTGATTATGCAAAAGGGCAGTTTGAAGGCGGTACTTTGGCTGCTTCTACCTACGGTTATTGCAGGGCAAGAGTGACGGAAGAACGGATTAAAGATTTGGAAGGTTATTTGAAACAAGCAAATTTGTAAAAGTTCGGTTTGTGGAACAGGCGTCCCGCCTGTATTTGTGGCACAGGCGTCCCGCCTGTATTTGGGGAACAGGCGTCCCGCCTGTATTTGTGGCACAGGCGTCCCGCCTGTATTTGGGGAACAGGCGTCCCGCCTGTGTTCGTAAAAAAATCAATTCACCAATCTTTCAGAATTGCAACGCCACAGAATTAGTAGCAATTAAACCTGCCTCAATCAACAATCGATCGAGACTGTCAACCAGTCCATCAAGACAATGTAAAATTTGGCGATCGCCCGCAGGTAACGAAACAGAATTAGTGAGACTGTGAATCTGGCTCTCCAAATCTTCCGGCAATTTTGAACACAAAGCTGTTGCCCTTTCTACGAGACGTTTTTCGCCCGGATGAGGGATATAATTAACAGCAAAAACAATATCAAAATAACTGCCTAAAAAAGCTGCTGTTCGATGGATAATACTTACTGAATCGCGGCGGAAAACAGCGGATTCCAACTGGTGGCGAAATGCAGAAATATTGCGGCGCAAAATCGGATAATTTTTGGCAGTTATGGCTTGACGGAGTTGTTCTGGATAAGGTCGATCGGCATTTGCTTGCAATTGCTGAAACCAACTGTCTTTGTCATACAATGATAGTGAGGTGAGAACGTTCCACCAAAAAGAGGTTGAATAACCTACTGATGCTTGATGTTTGACCAGGACGCGATCGAGTTCTTCTTCGATCCATTCGGGCCTGCGGTACATAATATCTATACCGCAGCCAGTGTTAATATCTATCCACTCGTCCCCGGGTTCCCAAAATTGATTGTTGATTTCGATGCGAGCGGAAAATTGTCTCCCTATAGCCTCCCGTATGTCAACAGGAATTTCCTCTTCAATATACACGTAAAAATCAAAATCCGACGACTCATCCGCAACTAGAGTTGTTCGAGAACCTGCTAAAACGACGGCTACAACTTGAGGCAAACTGCTAAACTGCTCGCCAATAGTTTGAGCCAGTGGGGGAATTTCTTCGAGAGCTAGTTGATAATTGTGCAGCATTTAATTACTTTGTTTTGTACTTAAAAAAATACAGCAAATGCTTAACTCTAGCACCCAACATTTTAACGCCTAACTTTGAACAGGTAACTCAACAATTGATAATTGTTAACAAATAGGGCGGAGGCGAACTGATGCGCTGCTACATCAGACCCCCCAACCCAAACCAGCTCAAAAGTGATATAAAGCTTTGTTTTTTATTTTACGCTTTGACACGCCAATGGTGTAGAATCTAAAATCTAAAATCTAAAATCTAAAATCCCTATGTCCTTCGTTGGTTTGCACATTCACAGCGATTATAGCCTGCTGGACGGGGCGTCTCAGCTACAACAGCTCGCAGAACGGGCGGTGGAATTGGGGATGCCCGCGATCGCCCTTACAGACCACGGGGTGATGTACGGGGCGATCGAGCTAATCAAAGTTTGCCGAAGTAAAAATATTAAGCCGATTATTGGCAATGAAATGTATGTCGTCAACGGCGACATTGAAGTAAAAGTTAAAGGTAGAAGAAAATACCATCAAGTTGTTTTAGCTAAAAATACCCAAGGTTATAAAAACCTCGTCAAACTAACCACAATTTCCCACTTAAAGGGAATGCCAGAAAAAGGTATTTTTGCCCGCCCCTGCATCAACAAACAACTACTAAAACAATACTCCGAAGGCTTAATTGTTACCAGTGCTTGTTTGGGCGGCGAAGTTCCCCAAAACATTCTGCAAGGCAAGCTAGATAATGCCCGCGAAGTCGCCAAAGAGTATCAAGAAATATTTGGAGAAGATTACTATTTAGAAATTCAAGACCACGGTTCCCAAGAAGACCGGATTGTTAATGTTGAAATCGTCAAAATTGCCCGCGAACTCAATATTAAAATAATTGCCACCAATGATTCTCACTATATTTCCTGCAACGACGTAGAAGCACATGATGCTTTGCTGTGCATTAACACCAACAAACTGATTGAAGAAGACAAGCGGATGCGCTACAGCGGTACTGAATATCTTAAGTCTGCTATGGAGATGGCGCAACTGTTTCGAGACCATTTGGATGATGAAACAATCAAAGAGGCGATCGAAAATACCCTAGAGGTCGCAAATAAAGTATCGAGATACGAGCTCACAGGAGAAGCTCGAATTCCCACAATTCCAATTCCCCCAGAACATACAGCCGATACTTATGTAGAAGAAATATCCTGGCTGGGACTCTTAGAACGCCTCAAAGCCCGCACCAGAAATGAAATTCCCCCCATCTACAAACAAAGACTAGAATACGAACTGAAAATGCTTCAGCAGATGGGCTTTTCGGAATACTTTTTAGTAGTTTGGGACTACATGAAATATGCTAGAGATAACAATATTCCCGTCGGCCCAGGACGCGGTTCTGCCGCAGGTTCTCTAGTTGCCTACGTCCTCAAAATCACCAATATAGATCCTGTACACCACGGACTACTATTCGAGAGATTTCTCAATCCCGAACGCAAATCTATGCCAGATATCGATAGCGATTTCTGCATAGAAAGACGCGACGACATGATTAAATACGTTACTGAAAAATATGGCGAAGACCGAGTAGCGCAAATTATTACCTTTAACAGAATGACATCAAAAGCGGTCTTGAAAGATGTTGCCAGAGTTTTAGGTATTCCCTACAAAAAAGCAGACGAAATGGCAAAAATGATTCCCGTCTCGCGAGGAAAACCGGAAAAACTAAAAGTGATGATTTCCGATGCAACACCTGCACAGGAATTTAAAATCAACTACGAAAATACAATTTGCATAAATGCAGAAACTGGCACCGAAGTCCCAGTGCGTCAGTGGATTGACATGGCAATTCGGATTGAAGGAACAAACAAAACCTATGGCGTTCATGCCGCGGGTGTGGTGATTTCTTCTGAGCCGTTGGATGAACTTGTACCGCTGCAAAAGAATGATAATGGTGCTGTAATTACCCAATATTTCATGGAAGACTTGGAATTTTTGGGGTTGCTGAAAATGGACTTTCTGGGACTTAAAAATTTAACAACTCTCCAAAAAACAGTTGATTATGTTAAGCAAACCCAAGATATAGCTATCGATGCCGAAGGCTTACCTTCGGATATAGAGCGCAGGGCTCAAGAGACATTTACTAGGAACAAAAGATTGCCAGAAGATGTAGAAAAAACTTACAAACTCTTAGAAAAAGGAGATTTAGAAGGTATTTTTCAGTTGGAATCTTCTGGGATGCTGGATGTAGTAAAAAAAATTAAACCTTCCTGTCTGGATGATATTTCTTCTATTCTGGCGCTTTATCGTCCCGGCCCGCTGGATGCTGGTTTGATTCCACAATTTATCGATCGCAAACACGGTAGAGAGGTGGTTAAATACGACCATCCGCTGTTAGAACCGATTTTAAAAGAGACTTATGGAACGCTTTGTTTCCAAGAGCAAATTATGCGGATGGCTCAAGATTTGGCGGGCTATTCTTTAGGTCAAGCTGACTTGCTGCGCCGCGCAATGGGTAAGAAGAAGGCTGATGAAATGCAGAAGCAAAAGGAAACATTTATTGATGGGGCGACTAAGAATGGTGTTACTCAAAGAATTGCCGAAGAGTTGTTCGGGCAAATGCTTCAATTTGCAGAATATTGCTTTAATAAGTCCCATTCAATGGCCTATGCCTATATCACTTATCAAACTGCTTATTTAAAGGCAAATTTTCCTGTAGAATACATGGCTGCATTGCTGACTGCTAACAGAGGCGACCAGGAGAAGGTACAGAGATATATTGCTAATTGTCTCAAGCTCAAGATTGATGTTGAGCCGCCTGATATTAATGGTTCTGAACTTACTTTTACGCCATTGCCGATGGAGATGACTAAAGCTGAAAAACATAAAATCTTGTTTGGCATTTCGGCGGTTAAAAATGTGGGTGAAGGGGCTATTGAAAATATTTTGGAGGCGCGAAAGTCAGGGGGTAATTTTAAATCGCTACCAGATTTGTGCGATCGCGTAAATCTCCATTCTGTCAACCGCCGCGCTTTAGAAGCTTTAATTCAATGCGGTGCTTTTGATAAAATTGACAGCAACCGCAATCAATTAGTACAGGACCTCGAAGGGGTGATGAAATGGGCGCAAGAGCGCAAAAGAGACCGAGAAAGCGGGCAAGGTAATCTCTTTGACTTGTTAGGTACGAATAGCTTTGGTCAGTCGGTCAATACCTATGAGTCGGCGCCTAAAGCTAAATTGGTAGATGATTATGACCCACAGGAGAAATTACGTTGGGAAAAAGAATTGCTGGGCTTTTATGTATCAGAACATCCCCTAAAGTTTCTCATGCAAGTAAACCAAGACCCGGATGTTGTGACTCTCGAACAGTTAGCAGATAAAAAGGGGAAAGTATCAGTTATTGTCATGCTCAGCGCTATCAAATTTGTAGTGACAAAAAAAGGCGAGGCGATGGCTATTTTGCAATTAGAAGATTTGACACATCAAATAAAAGCTGTTGTGTTCCCCAAGGCTTACGAACAAGTGAAACCTTACATTGTAGAGAATGCTATCTTACAGATTAGTGGAAAAATCGAGAAAGATGGGGAGGAAATTCAGATACTTGTAGACACTGCAAAGCCAGTTGAAACAGTACAGGTTGCAGAGGAAACCGAGACGGAGGAAATCGAGACGGCCCAACCGGAAATAAAAAACCCTTGGCCGACGGAACCAGTCCACATTGTACGATCGACAAAACCTGTGGAAGTTTTAGAAATGGTGATTGTCAAGCTTACACCGCAGCAAGTACAAGACAGGAAAAAACTCAATGACCTCAAAGCCCTTTTGGAAGAACTTTCCAATCGGGGAGAAGATGCTAGCGTTTCTGTGGGGGGAATTGTTGTCGGTGAATATTCCTGTCAACCCTTTCGCATTAACCGTCAATTATGGGTGCAAAATGGCGAGGGAACTGTTAGCCGTCTCAAGTCGGCTGGATTTGATGCTGGGGTTTTTCCTCTAGACAATCGCGAAGATGCTGCGGTGTTTCGAGAAATGCGATCGCAACTTAATTTGCATTCTTGGGCTAGTAGTTTACTTGATACTGACACCGATCGCCTTCACCAGTATCTCAGTTATCTCGCCCAATTGGCTCTCCTGACTTTATGGTGTATAATGTAACAAAAAATACATTTATTATCATGGACTTTTATTTGGACTATATATTAGACTTGCCTGGAGTGAAGGTTGAAAGTTGTACTCAAATTGATGGAAAAATTTTATTAGGACTGAGAATTGTAGGAGAAGGTATGGTTTGTCATCAGTGTCAAAATTATACCGAACAATTGCATCAGAATCGAGCAATCTTAGTAAGAGATTTGCCAGTGTTTGGTCGTCCTGTGTATTTAAAAGTCCCGCGACGGCAGTTTTACTGTCCTAATTGCCAACGATATCCCACAGAAAAATTAGATTTTTTGGACATGAAAAGACGGCATACTCAACGATACGAACAAAATATTTATGAGCGTGTCAAACATTCGAGCATGGAGCAAATCGGACGAGAAGAAGGACTGAGTTATGACGAAATAAAAGGAATATTCGAGCAGGCAAACAAGACTCAAAAAAAAACGAATTGGGAACCGGTTAAACGAATTTGCCTCGACGAGATAAGTATGCGGAAAGGTCAAGGAAATTTGGTGACGGTTGTTGCTGACATTTCCGAAGGTAATTTAATTGAGATGATTGATTCTCATCGCTCTGAAGAAATCATTGAAGTCCTTATGAAACAAGCAATTGAGGTTCGGGAACAAGTTGAAGAAGTGAGTATTGATATGTGGGGAGGATTTCCTAAAGTTATCAAAAAAGTATTTCCCAAGGCTGAAATTATTATCGATCGTTTTCATGTGATGAAAGTAGTTAATAAAGATTTGAATAAATTACGTAGAGCAGCCGGAATAACAGATAGGCAAAGTAAATATTTATTGTTAAGTAATCGAGTAAATTTGAATCCTCTTCAAATTGATAAATTAGAATTGGTACTAGGTAAGTCAGAATGCTTGAAAATTGCGTATGAGATGAAAGAAAAATTTAGAGAAATATATGAAACTAATTTGACCGTCAAAAAAGGGCAGACAAAAATCAAAGAATGGCTAAATCATGCACAAGTGTTTTTTAGACAATCTGCATCAACAATTGAAAATCATTTTGAGGGTATTTGCAACTACTTCCTTAATCGCACAACAAGTGGCGTTATGGAAGGAATCAACAATCGAATTAAGTTGATAATGCGCCAAGGATATGGCTTTTCTAATTTTAATAATTTTAGGAATCGCGTATTAGCTTGCTTCTGTGATTAGATAAAATTATAACCACAAGTTCAGGAGAGCCGCCCAATTAAACAGACGCCCGCCAAATTAACACTTCGCTGCCATCCCCACCGGTGACTAAAGTTTGACCGTCAGGACTAAAAGCCACCGGATTGCACCCCGCAAGAGAGCACAAACATTCTCCTGTTTCCAGGTTCCAGAGTTTAACCGTACCGTCTCGACTGCCGCTAGCAATAATTTCGCCATCGGGACTCATCGCCACCGAAATAACCGCATCAGAATGCCCCCTCAAAGTATTAATCAATTCCCCTGTATCGGCATTCCACAATTTAACAGTAGCGTCGCCACTTCCACTGACAATCATCTTGCCGTCTTGACTAAATGCGATCGCATAAACCCAATCTGAATGACCGAAAAAAGTCCGTACACTCTCCCCAATACCTACACGCCAAATCTTGATAGTTGTGTCAGCACTGCCGCTGGCAAGCATCATACTTTGAGGGCGAAAACTAACAGATAAAACCTTGTCTGAATGTCCCGAAAGTTTTTGAACCAATGCTCCGTTGCGCTGGTTCCACAATTTAATACTCTTGTCGCCGCTGCCACTCGCAATCGCTCCAGAGTCGCAACTAAAAGCCACCGAGTACACGGGACCGTACCGGTGACTGTACGGCGAACCAAAATCGCTATAAAATTCGCGAATCATCGCCTTTTTATCCAGCTTCCACTCAATGACTTTTCTGTCAAAACTGCCGCTAACCAGCATTCTCCCGTCTGGGCTGATTGCCACAGCATCAACCGTTGCGGAATGGCCGAAAAAAGTATGGATGAATTCACCTGTTTGCAGGTTCCACAGTTTAATTGTTTTATCATCGCTGGCGCTAGCGAGAATATTGCCTTGAGGATTAATAACAACAGCATTAACCGAGGCTGAATGGCCGTGGAGAATGCGCTCGCACCGCCAGTTATTAGACAATAATGTCGGATTGCTAGCGGATGGCGCAACATGAATCTTGTGGCGCGGCGCGGCTGAGACGGCGGTTGCTGTATTTTGCTGCGAGTTAGTTACTGGCGAATTAATAGCTATTTTGGTGAGAGAATTATAACTGATTTGAGAGCGGGGATATTGCCCAACCTTTACCAAGTCTTGCAACACTTCAGCAGCGGATTGATATCGCTCTCTTACCGAATCTTTGAGCAATTTATTCAAAATAGTTGCTAATTTGGGGCTGACTTTTATGCCTTTTTGCGCCAGGTGCGATCGCCAAATCCATTTGCACTCCAAAGCATCGAACAAATCCTTCAAAACCGCCCCAGTTAGCAGGTGAATGCAGGTAACGCCCAAACTGTAAAGGTCGCTCGCCGGATAGGCTTTGCCGCTGCGAATTTGTTCGATGGGCGCATAGCCAGCAGTTCCAGTTATCGTCCCAGTTTGCGCCTCAGAAAAGCCGCTAATGTGCTTAGCAACTCCAAAATCTACTAGCACAAACTGACCCCCCCTCGCCGAACCCTGTAATGCAGGAGATTCAGGCACAATTATCCCTTGTATACCACCAGAAGATTGAGGTAAAGAAGCCCCTCCTTTTCCTTTACCAGGAGTCGATCTGCCATATCCCGCCGCAGCCCCCAAGCTTTGGGGAGTTCTCCGCAGAATATTTTCCGGCTTAATATCTCGATGAATCACCTGGTGCTCGTGAACAAATTGCAAAACAGGCAACAAATTGATCAACAATTCCCAAATCTGTTCCTCGCTAAAAGCTCCCCGCTGCTGCAACTCCTGAAACAAATTATTTCCCTCGATTAACTCTTCCACAAGATACAGGCGTTTGGCTTGTTCAAAAGAAGCCAGCAAAGTTGGAATCTGCGGGTGTGCTCCGAGTTCGTGCAGCCGGTGAGCTTCTTGTTTGAACAGTGCAGTTGCCTTTTCTAATTCTGCCTTTTCTTGAACTTGGGGGAAAAATTGTTTGATGGCGCAGCGAGTTTCCAACCTATCTTCATCGACAGCTAAAAAAGTTCTGCCAAATGTTCCTTCACCGATAGGTTGAAGGGCGCGATAACGCTCTTTCAGTAGCAATTTTGAGCCGCACGCCAGACAAAACTTGGTTGAGTCAGGATTCTGCGGCTTTTGGCAATGGGGATTGAGACAATAGCTCATCTTTTTTCCGGCCTGGAGATTCCCACCACAGGTGACAACTCCTACACCAACTGAGTACAGTATGGTGTAGGCTTCTCAGTGACTCCTGCTATTGCATAGGACATTAACTGAGCTTTAAGAACGGGTTGCCCCACCGCTCTATTTTTGATTACTAT
>NZ_JAUBTO010000110.1:0-28693 GCF_036702495.1 Microcoleus sp. C2D2
TAATGGTTCTTGTGGGTTGGGCGTCCCGCCCGTCCTTTTTGGCCGGGCGGGACGCCCATCCCACTTTCCTTGTGGAAGTTATTTAATTCTCATTCCTATACAATTTAAATTCGCCACAGCTTAATTAATTTGCTGGCCAACCCGGCAGGAGTGCCCGATCCCCGAAAGCTCCTGGTAGCCCCACGAGCTACAGTATGTAAAGATTTTTAATGTTTTATCAAGATTTTGATCTCAATGTGACGAAATTCGGAACTCTTATAACATCTTGTGTTTTGTAGCTTGTCACACTGCTGTATTGAGTTATTCTGATCAAATATAAAATAATCATTAAGCCGATGGCTCAGAGGGTGCTTTTCGTCGATCGGCTTGAGACAAAGACCAGGTTTTCGCCCAGCCCGCCCATTAACCGCGTATTTACGCTCAAGGAGGTTTTATGACTCCCATCATGTTACGTCAACTTTGGTCGTTAATTGAGACCACCCAAGCTACTCTGTTAGTGAATTTGGACGATGCCACCCTGGTCCAGTGGCTGCTGAAGCAGTTGAAGATGAACTCTGCGCTTAATGGCAAAGAAGCAGATTTGTTGAACGAATACATCCAGTCTCGGCTGTGCCTAATCCGCGATTTAGCTGAGCAGCGCCTAGCACCAGAGCTAATGTGAGCCAATTCAATCAAAATCCGATAAATATTGCAGAGAAGGGCGATCGCCGCGGGCAAAAATAGCAGCAAAGAAACCCACTTTCTAGGATAAATCTTGGGTTGGACGGCAGTGCCTCCAGCCAGAAACCGGGTTTCTAACTCTGGGCGCCCAGCTTGCTCAAAAAAAAACACAGGCGGGTAGCTGGTGCAGTGGCCCAAGTGCAGCACGCGATCCAGAACGGCTAATTTGAAGGCGGAGGCTGTTGGATCGGCCGATCTCGACAGCTACAAGCTAGGATGGTCGGGAAAGCGTTCTACTAAAATCTATGCGTAAATGGGGATTTCTGCTGCTAGCAAGTATGTTGTGTGTGGCACCGCTGGCGTCTTGTAGGGATCGATCGGCACAAACCGGACAAACAACAGCAACAACTACTGCAGGCGGCAACTCGCAACAAGGTTCCAGCCGGATAGATACAATTGTCAGCCGCGGCAAACTGATTTGTGGCATCAGCGGCGAACTGCCGGGTTTTAGCTTTGTAGACGAAAAAGGCAAATATTCGGGACTGGATGTGGATGTGTGCAGGGCTGTGGCGGCGGCAATATTTGACGATCCCGAAAAAGTCGAGTACCGAAAGCTCAACGCTAAAGATAGATTTACAGTTCTCCAGGCCGGAGAAATCGACATTCTCAGCCGAAATACCACCTACACGGCCAGCCGCGACACCACTACCGGACTGGAATTTGCCCCGGTGATCTTTTATGATTCTCAAAGCATCATGGTCAAAAAAGACAGCGGCATCAAAACTTTAAAAGATTTTGCCGGCAAATCTATCTGCGTGCAGACAGGTACGAGCACCGAACAAAATTTGTCCGACCAAATGCGAAAATTAGGAGTTAAATACACTCCTGTCGTGTTTGAAGAGGTGAATACTACCTTTGCTACTTATCAAGAAGGGCGCTGTCAAGGTGTTACGGCCGACCGATCGCAGCTAGTCTCGAAGCGGACAACTCTGCCGAATTCCGAGAATAATGTTGTTTTGCCGATCGTGATGTCAAAAGAACCCTTAGCCCCAGCGGTGAAAAGCGGCGATCCTAAATGGTCTGACGCGGTGAGATGGATCATTTTTGCGGCGATTGAAGCTGAAGATTTGGGAATTAATTCAGGAAATGTAGACCAAATTATTGCAAGCAGTACAGACCCAAACGTCAAACGTTTGCTAGGAAAAGAAGGAGATTTAGGTAAAGGTTTCGGACTCCCGAACGACTACGCCGTCCGCGTTGTTAAGAAAGTGGGGAATTACGGCGAAATGTACGATCGCAACCTCGGTCCCAAAAGTACACTCAAGTTAGAACGGGGTCAAAACAAACTTTGGAAAGATGGCGGTTTGCTTTACTCGCCGCCGTTCCGCTAATTTTAGTTAACTGTTGACTGTTGACTGTTAACTGTTAACTGTTGACCGTTGACTGTTAACAGTCACGCACCAAAGCTATGTAGGGTGCGTGACGGTCAAAATCCCGATCGCCAATTGAGTAACTATCAAGTCACGCACCAAAGCTATGTAGAGTGCGTGACTTGAAAAATCCCGATCGCCGGTCGAGTAACTATCAAGTCACGTACCAAAGCTCAATCTAGCCTGAATTTGCCAGCAGATTTATCAAATATAGCAACCGCCAAGACGGTGAGGACATTCTTAATCGCTGAAACCCTTGCTATTACTTCTTCTTCCTTCTTCCTTCTTCCTTCTTCCTGACATCCGTTACATCCGTTACATCCGTTACATCCCGTACATTGCTCGTTGCCGAACTTCCTTCTTCCTTCTGCTATATAATTTAAGTTATGAATCCCGAACCTCAACCAGACAAATCGCAGAAATTGCCCAAATTTAAAGATATATCAAAACTCCTGCGGGACGATCGCTTCTGGAAAATAGCCGGACAGGCGATCGCCCTAATTTTAGTAATAGTTGTTATCGCGATTCTCTGGGACAATCTGAGCGCCAATTACTCGCAACTGGGGATTGCATTTGGATTTGATTTTCTCAATTCCCAAGCATCTTTTGACATCGGCGAAAGCGTGATTCCCTACAGTCCCGAAAACAGTTACAGACAAGCTTATTTTGTCGGTTTAATCAACTCGCTGCGGGTGATGGGTATCGGCATTATTTTCGCAACCGTGGCGGGTTTGACGGTAGGAATTGCGCGCCTTTCCGACAATTGGCTGCTGCGGAGTTTGGCTGGTTTGTATGTGGAAATTTTGCGAAATACGCCGTTATTGCTGCAATTATTTTTCTGGTATTTTGCAGTTTTCATTTCCCTGCCAAAACTCGAAGACAACCCGCAGTTACGCGGACCGATTTACTTGACAAATCGCGGTATTGCTGTACCAACACCCGTGGCGTTGCCGGGTTTTGAGATTTGGTTGATTTTGCTAACTGTCGGAGTTTTGGCGGCGGCGGCGCTGTGGATGTGGCGGGCGCGGGTGATGTTGGAAGAAGCTAAGCCGGGAAGACAGTTGTTTTGGGCTCTAGGTGCGATCGGGCTGAGTGCAATCTTAGCTTGGATTATTACCAAAAATCTGCCTTTTCGTCTAGATTTCCCCCGCCTGACACCAGCATTGCAACTCGAAGGAGGATTAAAATTCACTCCAGAATTTGCAGCCTTGGTGACAGGGCTCAGCTTGTATACTGGCAGTTACATTGCAGAAATTGTCCGGGCCGGAATTCAGTCAGTATCGAGAGGCCAGTGGGAAGCGGGAAAGTCTTTAGGGCTGAAGTCTGGAACAATGATGCGGATGGTAATTTTGCCGCAAGCTTTGCGGGTGATTGTGCCGCCTTTAACCAGTCAGTATCTGAACTTAGCTAAGAATTCGAGTTTAGCGGTTGCGGTTGCTTATCCCGACGTTTATTTTGTTGTGGGGTCTCCGACCTTGAATCAGACCGGTCGGGCGATCGAAGCAATGGTAATTATCATGGTAACATATCTAACAATTAGTTTGATAGTTTCTCTGTTCATGAATTGGTACAATAAAACCGTACAAATCAAGGAAAGGTAACTGCTGACTATTTGAGATTTTTGATGGAGGATTAAACGAGAATAAAATGGCATACAGTGATTTTAGTTTAGCCAAAGTATCTAAAACTTTTGAACTTAAAATTTTAGATGCAGTTAATATGTTTTATGCTATCCCAGAGTTGGAAAGTAGTAATTTCTTAGTAGAAACCCTTCTATATACTGTGCCATTAGCTATTAGCAGTAATACGGAAAAAGCTCGCTCTGAAATGATTATTGCACCAATTTTGATCGAACTGAGAAAACAGTTAAATTCGGAAATTAGCTTTTTTTCAGGAATAGACTTTACAATCGATCCCGAAAAAGGATTAAATGGAAATTGCGATTTTCTAATTAGTCGTTCTCCGGAATTATTAATTCTTACCGCACCAGTAATTATCATTGTAGAAGCCAAAAAGGAAAATATTAATGGCGGATTGGGACAGTGCGTAGCAGAAATGCTAGGCGCTAGAATATTTAATGAACGTGAAGGCAACGATATTCCTGCGATTTTTGGCGCTGTTACTAGCGGGACTAACTGGAGATTTCTAAAACTAAAAGACCAAGTAATTGAAATAGATTTAACAGAGTATTACCTCAGAGATGTTAATAAAATTTTAGGAATCTTAGCGAACAGTATTAGAAATTAATAATAACTAAAAACTGATGGAAACAATACCTGTATTACCGCCCCCAGCCACTGAATCGCCTACCCCTTGGAATTGGGCGCGCAAAAATTTATTTAGTACCTGGTACAACAGCATTCTGACAGTAGTTTGCCTAATTGTCGCCTTCCAAACTATTAAAGGAATTATCGTTTGGGCAACAACAAAAGCTCAATGGCGCGTGTTAGAAGCCAACTTGCCGCTATTTTTCGCCGGCAGATTTCCCAGCGAATCCTACTGGCGGCTGTGGATAGTAGCCGCCATAATTGCCTTGTTGGGAGGATTAACTTGGGGAAACATTCAGCGGCAAGAACGTCTTTGGAATCCGCCTTTACTAATTATACTCGGTGCTGCGGTTGTGGTTGCGGTCATTTCGCCGATCGACCTAACCTCTCGCCTCTACCTCTTAGGAATTATTATCGCAGCCGCCGCCAGCTATACCATCGGAAGGCAAATAAACCCCAACCCCTCCTCGCCCCCCCGAAGCTTGGGGGGGGTTAGCTGGATGCCGACAATTTGGGTTCTTTCCTTCCCAATAATTTTGTGGCTAATTAAAGGCGGGTTAGGTTTGACAGAAGTGTCAACAAATGATTGGGGCGGTTTAGTATTGACACTGTTTTTAGCAGTTATTAGTATTGTGCTTTCCTTTCCTTTGGGAGTATTGCTAGCACTCGGCAGACAAAGTTCTTTGCCAGTTGTAAGATTGTTATCAACATTATACATTGAAATTATTCGCGGTTTACCATTAATTGGCATTTTGTTTTTAGGTCAAGTGATGCTGCAACTCTTCTTACCGCCAGAATATCCGAAATTAGATAGAGTGATTAGAGCCATTGCTGGATTAACCTTATTTAGTGCGGCATACTTGGCAGAAAACGTGCGCGGTGGCTTGCAGGCCGTGCCCAGGGGACAAATAGAAGCAGCTAGGTCGATCGGGCTGAATACACCCCTGCTGACAATACTAATTGTACTGCCTCAAGCACTGCGAACAGTCATTCCGGCGATCGGCGGTCAATTCATCGGATTATTTATGGATACATCACTGCTATCTCTATTCGGAATGTTAGAATTAGTAGGCATATCCCGCGCAGTTTTAGCAAATCCATCCTATATCGGCAGGTACGCCGAAGTTTACCTATTCATCGGCATCATTTATTGGATATTTTGCTACTCAATGTCCCTAGCAAGCCGCAAAATAGAGCGAACCTTAGAAGTAGGCCAGCGCTAAAAACTCATCTACATTCATCAGCGTTCATCAGCGTACATCTGCCGACATCTGCGGTTAAAAAATAAAAAAATATGGAAACTCAACCCCCAATCCCCGAACAAGTAATCGTAGCAGAAAACGTCCACAAATGGTACGGACAATTTCACGTACTGCGAGGTGTCAGCATGACCGTAAACCGAGGTGAAGTCGTTGTAGTGATGGGCCCATCTGGTTCGGGAAAATCGACATTTATTCGCACATTCAACGCATTAGAAGAATACCAACAAGGTAAAATTACGATCGACGGAATAGAACTTTCCCACGACTTGCGCAACATCGAGACAATCCGCCGCGAAGTAGGAATGGTGTTTCAGCAATTCAACCTATTTCCCCACTTATCAGTCTTGCAAAACGTCATGCTAGCGCCTGTGTGGGTGCGTCGATGGCCGAAAAAAAAAGCCGAAGAAGTGGCCATGCAACTCTTAGAAAGAGTGGGAATATTGGAACAAGCAAAAAAATATCCCGGACAGTTGTCTGGGGGACAGCAGCAGCGGGTCGCTATTGCACGTTCTCTAGCAATGCAGCCTAAAATCATGCTGTTTGATGAACCGACATCAGCATTAGACCCGGAGATGGTGCGGGAAGTTTTAGATGTAATGCGAAATTTGGCTCAAACTGGAATTACAATGGTAGTGGTGACTCACGAAGTCGGGTTTGCGCGCGAAGTTGCCGATCGAATTGTGTTGATGGATGGCGGCGTTTTAGTTGAAGAAGCGAAGCCGGAAGAGTTTTTTCAGAACCCGAAGGAAGAACGCACGCGCAAGTTTTTATCTCAAATTTTGTGAACTGGACTTACGTACCGCGTACCAAAAACCCGGTGTCTAAGCAGTATTTAGCCACGATTCATAAAATTGTTTTTAGAAAAAATTATATTATGTCTGGCAAAATAACCGTTATAGGTAGTGAGAACTTCACTCCTAACTACCTACGAATTTTACGATCGTCGATCGAGGGCAGATAATATTAGTCTAGCGCATTAACAAGAAACTGGCAACGCAGCTCGGTCCGCGTTCTGTAGTTTTGATTTGGTATGGATTGGCTTGACCCGGATGACCGCGTTACAATGGTATATATAAGCCAGAAAATCTCAATTTTATATGCCAGCAATAAAAACACTGCCACTGGTTAAAGATGCTGAACGCTTGGAAAGTCGCCTCAAAGAAATTCCGGCGGTTCCGGGTGTATATTTAATGCGCGATGAGGGCGATCGCATCCTTTACATTGGCAAATCAAAAAAACTCAGAAACCGCGTCCGTTCCTACTTCCGCGAAAGCCAAAATCTCAGTCCCCGCATCGCGATGATGGTGCAGCAAGTACGAGAAATTGAATTCATCGCCACAGACACAGAAGCGGAAGCTTTAGCCTTAGAAGCAAACCTCGTAAAACAGCACCAACCTTACTTTAATGTGCTCCTCAAAGATGATAAAAAATATCCTTATTTGTGCATAACTTGGTCCGAGGAATACCCGCGCATTTTTATCACCCGCAAACGCCGCGCCGCCAGTGCAAAAGACCGCTATTACGGCCCTTACGTCGATACAGGGGCGCTGCGGAGTACGCTACATTTAATTAAGCGAATTTTCCCCCTGCGGCAGCGCCCTCAACCGTTGTTTAAAGACCGTCCCTGTCTCAACTACGACATCGGCCGCTGCGTTGGCGTTTGTCAAGGGTTAACTTCGCCGGAGGAATACCGAAAAATCCTCCAGAAAGTAGCGATGATTTTCCAGGGAAGAACTCAGGAATTACTCGATTTGTTAGCGCCGCAAATGGAACAAGCTGCCGAAGATTTAAACTTTGAAACGGCGGCGCGCATTCGCGATCAAATTAAGGGTTTGCAGTCTTTGAGTGCGGGTCAAAAAGTCTCTTTGCCAGACGATACGGTTTCCAGAGATGCGATCGCACTTGCGGCAGACACCCAGCACGCTTGCGTCCAATTGTTCCAAATTCGCGCAGGTCAACTGGTCGCCAGGTTGGGATTTATGGCGGAAATACCCTCCCAACTCCCCCTGGAAAAGGGGGGGCAAGAGTTATCTCAATCTATTGTAAAAGAGGGGGAAGAGTTATCTCAACTTTCTCTTTCCTCCCCCCCTGGGCAAGGGGAAGAAGGAGGGGGGGTAGAGGCCGGAGCGATTTTGCAGCGGGTGTTGGAAGAACACTATCAAAATGTCGAATCCGTAGAAATTCCCAGCGAAATTTTAGTGCAGTACGAATTGCCAGAAGGGGAAATATTATCAGATTGGTTGAGCAACCGTAAGGGGCGAAAAGTTACGATTTTGGCGCCGCAGCGGCAAACTAAGGCTGAGTTGATTGAGATGGTGGAACGCAATGCTGAGTATGAATTGGCGAGAATGCAAAGATTGAGCGATCGCAATTCTCAAGCAATGGAAGATTTAGCAGAAATTCTCGATTTGCCAGAAGTTCCTCGCCGCATTGAAGGTTACGATATTTCTCACATTCAAGGTTCCGACGCCGTAGCTTCCCGCGTCGTATTTATTGACGGTTTGCCGGCCAATCAACACTACCGCCATTACAAAATTAAAAATCCTGAAATTAAATCGGGTCATTCTGATGATTTTGCTAGTTTAGCAGAAGTTATCGGTCGCCGATTCCGAGGAGTGAAGGAAGAAGGAAGAGGGAAGATGGAAGAGGGATTTAGGGATTTAGAAGAACCGGAAGAAATCAGCAATTTCTCATCGGTTTCTCATACTATTTCCGACAAACCAGACTTAATTATGATAGATGGCGGCAAAGGTCAACTGTCAGCAGTTGTAGCAGTTTTGCGGGAGATGAATTTGCTAGAAGAGTTGCGCGTTGTCAGTTTGGCAAAGCAGCGAGAGGAGATATTTTTACCGGGGGAATCTTTGCCGCTGCCAACTAATTCTGAGCAGCCTGGAGTACAATTATTGCGCCGGGTGCGGGATGAGGCGCACAGATTTGCTGTGAGTTTTCACCGGGATCGAAGAAGCGAGAGAATGAAGCGATCGCGCCTTGATGAAATTCCCGGATTGGGACACCACCGACAAAAACAATTGTTAGCACATTTTCGGTCGATCGACTACCTCCGTTTAGCGACTCCCGAACAGTTGGCACAAGTTTCTGGGATTGGCCCGCGTCTGGCTGCTCAAATTTACGATTATTTTCATCCGTAAAGCCTTACCCAGCATCGGAGACGGGGATTTTAGGCGTTCGCGGGCGATCGGCCCGCAAGTCCCTATTGAGCCACTGTGAGGGAGGTCTTCAAAAATTTTGCACAGACCTATTGCAATCCCCAGAGACTTGTGGTATGTTTAGTTTCTGTGTGCGGGCATAGTTTAGTGGTAAAACTTTAGCCTTCCAAGCTAACTATGCGGGTTCGATTCCCGCTGCCCGCTTCTATCTATAAAAACCTCAAACTAACGAGAAATCAACGGTTTGAGGTTTTTTATTGCCTAGAATAGGGGTGAGTTGCGGGTCAAAGTGACTATCAAATGACTACGAAATGACTATTAATATCGTTTCCGGTTGCATCGGAATGATAAAGTCAAGGTCAATAATCCCACATTCCCCGACTCCCGACTCCCGACTCCCGACTCCCCATCATTCCGGTGTAACCGGAATTGATATAAATGACCTTTTTGGATACGATTTGGAGACAATGTGACTAGAATTTGACAAGAAATATCCAGCCGATAGTCAATAGCGGTAAGGTGCGCGGCCCAAGAGCACCCTACATAATTAGGTTCTGTGTAAGTCCTGTATCTGCAAGAATAATTGGTTAACATAGCGTGCCCTGATTTGCCAAGATTGCCGATCGAACTCAGCTTGAGTTATGACTGATTCAGAGTCGCATCAGTCACAAGGAGAGCCCGTGAAATATTTTTCAGTAGTAATGTATTTGCTGCGGGAACGGCAACAGTTTCTCGAAGAAATTCGCCAAGGTGTCAAGCTCAAATCTAAAATTTTCGGTTTGTTGATTTCTAGTACCGTATTTTTTGGCATTTACGGAGCGATATTAGGTGCATCTAGTACGTGGATGCAAAGTCTGGTTTCAGCAATTAAGTTGCCAGCACTTTACTTGCTGACGCTGATTATCTGCTTTCCCACCCTGTACTTTTTTAATGTCATGTTTGGTTCAAAACGAACTTTTGAGCAGTATTTGACATTGTTGATGACAGCGATGGCGATGATTAGCGTTTTGCTGTTTGGATTTGCACCTGTTAGTCTGTTTTTTCTTCTAAGCAGTCCCAATTACAATTTTTTTCTGGTTTTGAATGTTGCTATTATGGCAATCACAGGATTTTTAGGGGTAAGTTTCATTTATCAAGGAATGCACTTTCTGTCCGAACAAGATGCGGAAGGCAAAGACATCAGGCTAAATATTTTGCGCTTTTGGTTGGGACTTTATGCGTTTGTTGGCACTCAGTTGGGATGGACGCTGAGACCGTTTTTTGGCTCGTCGGGAATGGCTTTTCAACTGTTCCGAAACCGAGAAAGCAATTTTTATATGAGTCTGTGGGAATCAATTAGGTCTCTGGGAGGATCGTAATTAATCCCAATTTAAGGAGATTTTAAAGAGTGATACAAGCTGATTTGGATGAGCTAAAGATTCCTGAGAAGGAGTTGGAGGATTTGAGCGGAATAGCTTTGAGCGACGGTTTTGCAGCGGATTTTTACCGACCTGCTACATTACGGGACGGCAAAAAGCTATTTTCTCTTTTGTTGAATGAGTTGCTAATATTTTGCGTGACATTAGTTGTTTCGCTGCCTGTTGCTTTACTGGCTAATCAACATAATGTTGGTTCATTTAGCGATGCTGAGATATTTGTCAGGGTTTTACAAATAACTTTGGGTTTGTCCCTGGCGATTACTGTTGCTTGGAATGTCTATAAATGGGTTAAGGCAAAGCCTCTGGCAACGCTGGCGGGTCTGCTGGATGAAGTTGAGAAGTATCATGAGGTGATTCAGGCTTTAGATATTATCGATCGCCTAACGGCTGCTGGCAATTTACAAGCCAATTTAATTAACCGAGGAGATGCAATTGAGGCATTACAGATTACTAGGGAAAGTTTGGTTTGTGCTTTGCAGACAGAAAGAATTCTTAGGGAAAATAAGGATTTTATCGGTCGCCGTTACGAGTTATTTGCTAATATTGAAAGTAATTTGGCTGCTTTGATGGCGGTGGATGTGAGCGATCGGGCGACTGAATACGGGCGGTTGCTGAATGAAGCTTTGGAAATTGGGATGAGCGTGCACAAAGAGGTAAGAAAGTTACAAAATGGGCGTTAGAGTTGCTGGAGAGTTCCTGGTTTGTAGTAAAAGTAGTAACTTCTATATTGCACCATGCTCAAGAACAGGCAGGATGCCTGTTCCACAAAAATTAATTTTTCTTGTGGGGCGGGCATCCTGCCCGCCCCTGAAAGGCTTATTGAAAATGGTGCAATATAGAAGTTACTACAATTTTTTTTCCCACCGGGAATTTCAATCTTCAAAAATATCCAACTGTTCGCCCTCCGACTCTTTTTTACCATTCTTTTTAACACCTTTCCGCAGCCCGATCGCAATTTTGCTATGTTTCTCAATCTGCTTCATCACCTGTCTCGCCCTATCAATCACCGACGGCGGTAAACCAGCTAATCTGCCCGCTTCAATTCCGTAAGATTTGTCAGCACCTCCCGGCTGAACTTGGTGCAAAAATACGATTTGATCCGGCAATTCTTTCACTGTTACCTGATAATTTGCGACATTATCCAAAATAGAAGCTAACTCATTCAATTCGTGATAGTGAGTCGCAAAAATTGTCCGCGCCCGAATCTCGCTTGCTAAATATTCTGCCACAGACCAAGCAATCGAAAGTCCGTCAAAGGTTGCCGTTCCCCTGCCAATTTCATCTAACAACACCAATGATTGCGGCGTCGCGTGATTGAGAATATTTGCAGTTTCGTTCATTTCCACCATAAACGTAGACTGACCGGTTGCCAAATCATCTACTGCGCCGACGCGGGTAAAAATGCGATCGCAAATTCCCAAAGTCGCAGCTTTCGCCGGCACAAAACTGCCCATCTGGGCCATTAACTGGATCAAACCCACCTGCCGCAGGTAGCAGCTTTTGCCGCTAGCATTCGGCCCGGTTAAAATAATTAAATCTGGGCGGTTTAGCGATTCTTCCCGACCCAAAAAAGCAGAATTAGGTACAAAAAATCCCGGCGGCAAAGACTTTTCCACCACAGGATGACAACCTTCAATAATTTTAATTTCCCGACTTTCGGTCATAGTCGGGCGGCAGTAATCCTGGTAAACTGCTACTTCTGCCAAACCGCACAAAACATCGGCGGCGGCCACGGCGCGGGAAACGCTGCGAATAATGTCGGCTTGTTCTCCTACCTCCGATCGCACTTGAGCAAAAATATCGTATTCCAATTGATTTAAATCTTCCCGCGCTGTCAGAATTCGCACTTCCCTTTCTTTTAATTCTTCTGTACTGTAGCGTTCTTCATTGGTGAGAGTTTGCTTGCGGGTGTAGTCCTTCGGCACTTGGTCTACTTTCGATTTGGTAATGCTGATGTAATAGCCGAAAGCTTTATTGTAGCCTACTTTTAAATTAGAAATTCCCGTGCGCTGTCTCTCAGTTGCTTCTAAATTTGCAATCCATTCTTGGTCTGCTGATGCAGTGTGGCGCATTTCATCTAGCATGGCATTGATTCCCGAGCGAATCAAACCTCCTTCTTTTAAATGAATCGGCGGTTCATCAACTAAATGAGCGTGAATTGTATTTGCTAATTCTTCTAGAATTGGCGGTACATTTTGCAGCGCTTTCAAATAGGGCGAGATCCCTTGGGCTGCGATCGAGGCTAATGTCGGCAGTTTTCCCAAAGAATCAGCTAAAGCGACCAAATCCCGCGCGCTAGCTGTTCCCGAACCGGCGCGGCCTGTCAGTCTTTCGATGTCGTAAATTTGGCGCAGCAACTGCTGCAAATCTTGGCGCAGGGCGTTATTTTCTACTAATTCTTGAATCGTGTCGTGTCGGGCGCAAATGCCTTTAATGTTGAGCAAAGGTTGCAGCACCCAGCGGCGCAAAGCGCGGCCTCCCATGGCGGTGCTGGTTTTGTCTATAGCCCACAGCAGCGACCCGTGAAAAACCCCATCTCTCACTGTTTGAGTAATTTCGAGATTGCGGCGGGTTTGGTAGTCGAGTATGAGAAAATCGGTGAGAGTGTAAGTGTGCAATCTTTGCAAAGAAACTGCTTTTTCCTTTTGAGTTTCTTCGATATATTGCAGCAAACCGCCGGCGGCGCGCACTGCGAGGGAAAGGTGGCCGCATCCCATGCCTTCGAGCGATCGCACTTTGAACTTTTGCAGGATTCTCTGTTTTGCTTCGGACAAAGTAAACGGAACTTGCGATCGCAAAGAATAGCAGAATGAATTCGGCAAACAATCGGGCAAATGCTCGGATTTCTCTCCGGGCCTCAACATAGTCACCAAATCCGGCGCATTAGTCGGTACCAAGACTTCCGAAGGCTGCAAGCGCAGCAATTCTAGGGTTAATTGTTCTAAACTGTCTGCTTGGGTAGTGACGAATTCTCCCGTAGAAATATCTGTATAAGCCAATCCCCAATGTTCCCCAGCAATGACGACTGCTGCTAAAAAATTATTTTGTCTGGGTTTGAGCATTCCGTCATCAGTCAACGTTCCGGGAGTGAGAATGCGGGTAATTTCTCGCTTGACTTGGCGGCCTTCTTTAGCAGCAATCGAGGCATCTTCAACTTGGTCGCAAACTACTACAGCATAGCCTTTTTCTACTAACATTGAGGTGTAGCGGTCGAGTGCGTGGTGCGGCACTCCTGTCATCGGCACTCTGCCGATTTCCTTGCCGCTTTCTTTGCTAGTACAAACAAGTTCTAATTCCTGCGAAATAGTAACTGCATCTTGGAAAAAACACTCAAAAAAATCTCCGACTCGAAACAATAAAAGTGCGTGGGGATACTGTTCTTTCACTTCCACATACCGCTGCATCATCGGCGTCAGCTTGGTGAATTCTAGTAGGCGGTGGTCGGCATTGCGGATGTTGGGTTGATTGGGGTCTGTTGGGGTAGATGCAGTGTAAGGCATAAAAGGCGATCGATAAATTTTAATCTTTAACAACTTTAGCGCAAGCTCGGCTTTTAGCTATAACTAATGATACAATATTTGACGATTAATCCTCCTTAAGCAGGGTGCGCGATTCTCCAGATTCGGGGGGAGTGTTCAGCTATACAAAAGTCACGCACCCTAGTTAATAATCCAGGATTTACGCATGGGCGCTCAGAAACCGGGTTTTTTGCCCAGAAGATGCCATGCAGCCCGCAAGAACAACCAAAAACTAAGGTGGTGAAGGTTGTAATCGATAAATCCGCTTTTTGTTGAGAAGTTTTCGGTCATCGCTTATCTAATGCGAACCCAACTATCGCAGCTAGTGAGATTAAGTGCGGAAATTTTATTTATTGTGAGAGGGTAGCGAGCGGCGATCGACAAAAACAACCTCATCCATCTCGCTGTTAGGTGTTATGGCAGAAGGAAAAAAGCTTTAGTTATCTAGGAGAGAAGGAAGAAGCAAGGATTTCAGTAATTAAGAACGTCCTAACCGTCGGGCGCGGTTGCTCTAACTGTTGGGGGTTAACAAAAGAACGTGAAATCCCCCGCAGTTTAGTCGGGGAATAAACTTGACATTTTTGTTATTTAAAACAGCCGGAAGATAGATTTGTAAATTATACCTCGGATAGAGATAAAATATATTTTATATGCTTAAAATTAAAATATCCAAGCAGGTAATTTATCGGCGTAGTAAATTTAAGATTGAGAATCAAAAATCTGCTAGCTAGTAGTTAACTAGAGGAAAAGGAAATAATGAAAGCTCTTTGCTGGCACGGAGCAAATGATGTGCGAGTTGATAATGTACCAGACCCAACAATTATCAATCCGCGCGATGCCATAGTTAAAATCACGTCTACAGCAATCTGCGGCTCGGATTTGCACCTCTATAATGGCTTCATCCCGACAATGCAATCGGGCGACATCATGGGGCACGAGTTCATGGGGGAAGTAGTCGAACTCGGCAGTCAAGTCAAGAACTTAAAAAAGGGCGATCGCGTCGTCATTCCTTTTACTATTTCTTGCGGCAGTTGCTTCTTTTGCAACCGCGATTTGTGGTCGCTGTGCGACAACTCCAACCCCAATGCTGGGCTGGCTGAAAAAATGTTCGGTCATTCGCCGGCGGGACTGTTTGGCTACTCGCATTTAACGGGCGGCTATGCAGGAGGTCAAGCAGAATACGCGCGGGTTCCGTTTGCAGATGTCGGCCCTTTAAAAATTCCCGACGGACTTTCTGACGAACAAGTATTGTTCCTCACCGATATCTTTCCTACCGGTTACATGGCGGCCGAAAACTGCGACATTCAGCCGGGGGATACTGTAGCAGTTTGGGGATGCGGGCCAGTCGGACAATTTGCGATCAGAAGCGCGTTTATGCTGGGGGCCGATCGAGTAATTGCGATCGACCGCATACCGGAACGCTTGCAAATGGCGGCCGCGGCCAAAGCTGAAATCATCAATTACGAAGAAATAGACGCCGGGGAAGCCGTCACCGAAATGACCGGGGGACGCGGACCCGACTCTTGCATCGACGCGGTGGGGATGGAAGCCCACGGCACCGGTCTCGACGCTTTGTACGACAAAGCCAAGCAAGCCGTGCGGTTGGAGAGCGATCGACCTACGGCCCTGCGACAAGCGATCCTTGCGTGTCGCAAGGGCGGCACAGTGTCAATTCCCGGCGTTTACGGCGGCTTCGTTGACAAAGTGCCATTAGGTGCAGCTTTCAACAAAGGCTTGACCCTGAAAATGGGACAGACGCACGTTCACCGCTATTTGCGGCCTTTGCTCGATCGCGTTCAAAAAGGCGAAATTGACCCGTCCTTTGTAATTACGCACCGAATGAAATTGGATGAAGCGCCCCACGCTTACGAAATTTTCAAACAGAAAAAAGACAACTGCATCAAAGTTGTCCTCAAACCCTAACTCGCATTTACCCTTCAAGGAAAAACTATGCTTTTACAAGAAAAAGAATCAGGCGACTTGATAGAAATCCTGGATGTAGATGCTTTAATCAGCCCTACAAAACAAGAAGTGCCGGGAAAAAATCAAGCAGGTGAAGAAGAGCAAGAGAAAGCAAATTTTCCAAAAAGTAAATTAGTGTTTCCTTCCGGTGAAGCTCTGCCGCGCTGTTGGACTGAGGAAAACTATCAAACTAGCTGATTCAAGACATTTCCCCTAGCCCCCCCTTGTTAAGGGGGGGACTGGAAGCTAGGGGTAGGGACACGGCACATAGCTGTCAGCTCAACCAGAAAAACCGCTCTCCCACAGGGGCTAAAACCCCTGCACGAGGGCGGTTTTGACATTTTTTTTGACACCCGGAGGACACGGCGCCGCGTGTCTATAAATATAATGTACGATCGACCAAATTTAATATGGTCTTTAGTTCGCGGGTCCGAAAAACCGCATTAAACCAAAGTGATAAAAATAACCGGGTTTGAGTTAATTTCTTTCTGACTAAAAGCTGATTCGCCTCGATCGTTGGCAGCGTTACAACTAATGAAAGTTAATCAAAAACACCTGGTAGGAATACCTCATGTTTTACCATAAGAAGCCACTACAGTATTACAAAAGACCAGAAAAGCCTGATGCCGTTTACGCCAAGAAAATACAAGAACTAATTGGCGGTACATTTGGCGAAATGACTGTGATGATGCAGTACCTATTTCAAGGTTGGAACTGCCGAGGTCCAGCCAAATATCGCGATATGCTGCTTGATGTCGGTACAGAAGAAATCGGGCATATCGAAATGCTAGCAACTATGATTGCTCACTTGTTAGATAAAGCTCCTGTATCTCTGCAAGAAGAAGGTTTCAAGGATGCTGTGGTTGGTGCTGTGATGGGTGGAAACAGCCCGCGAGATGCGATTCTGGAATCATTCTGAAGGTTCCGAAAGTAGCGAGGGACGCTGGGCGAAAGGCAAATCAATGGACGGCAAAGGCGAGTTTGAATATGTAGCCAATCCCCAACCATTAGGGCCAGAACCCGTACCCCCGCCGCCCGAACCCAAATTGCACGGTACTGGCATGAAATAGCCAATCAAAAAGTTAGTAGTGGAGTTTTCTGTCCCCCGATTGAGTAATTAAGTAATGAAGGACTAAAGTGCTTACTCCTAACCTAACAAAGACGAAAGTTCTTACTACAAACCTGTGGTTTGTAGTAAGAACTTTCGCCGCTGATTTACTAATTAATTAGTTAAGGACTTTAGTCTTTACTACAAACCAAGTTTTGGCAAAAACTCTAATAACAAAGAGCAAATAACTTATGGCATTGCAAGCAGTAATTCTCGATATTGACGGTACTCTGACGCTCAGCAATGACGCCCACGCTCAAGCTTGGGTAGAGTCATTTGCGGCTTACGGCTACGAGGTGCCGTTCGAGAAAGTTCGCCCGCTAATTGGCATGGGAGGCGACAAAGTTATACCCAAAATGGTATCAGGACTTTCCGACGAAGCAGGCGACGGGAAAAAGATTGCACAGCGGCGCAAAGAACTGATTATTAACCGCTTTTCTCCCGAACTTTCTCCAACCCCCGGTTCGCGGGATTTGCTGTTAAAAATGCAGCAAGAAGGATTGCGGCTAATTATTGCTACTTCAGCTACTACTGAAGAACTTTCCGGTTTGCTGAAAGCTGCACAAGTTGACGATTTATTGGAGCAAGCCACGACATCTAGCGATGCGGAAGCTTCTAAACCGGAACCGGATATTGTGGAAGCTGCTTTGAGCAAATTGCAAATGGAAGCGAGTCAGACTGTGATGTTAGCTGATACTCCTTACGATATCGAAGCTGCGGGCAAGTGCGGGGTGCCAGTAATTGCTTTTCGGTGCGGAGGTTTCGATGATGCTTCGCTGGCAAATGCTGCGGCAATTTACGATCACCCTGCTGATTTGTTGGCGCATTATGACGATTCTATTTTAGGGAAAAAGGAATTAGTAGCGCGTTGAAGTAATACGGGCGCTAGCGGGTGGATTGCCACTATTAAGCGCGATCGCTCACAATCCACTCTACCTGATGGGCTTCTGTGCGATCGGGAATATCCAGGCGGGCAGCTAATTTGCGAATGACTGCTTCCGGTACAGTTGCTGTGCGCGATCGATTCCGCTGCAATATTTCTTCTAGAGGTACTTCCAGATAAACAATGTGAATTCGCGCTTGATAAGCAGCAAAAAAATTAATTAATTGCTGCCTCATTTGTTTAGTTGTATTCGTGGCGTTCCACACAAAAGAACGCCCCTCATTTATGTATTCGCGCGCTCTTTGTTTGGCGGCTGTGACCACATTTCCAGGTGTTTCGTCGGGAGGGACATTCATCTCTTTTCGCAGTGCATCCAGCGAGATTACTGGTAAATCTGGGAGATTTTTCTGAATCCAATAATCTTTACCGCTTCCTGGCAAGCCAGACATCAAAATTACTTCGCATTTAGTGCCGTCAAATGCTTCGTAATCTGGGTTTCCGTTCTCTTTGCGGAAGTAGATAAATCGGCTGTGTGCTGAGGCGAATTGTCGGGGAGAATCCAAACAATTATTTTCTTGACAAAACTCCCGAAATAGTTCTATTTTATCGAGCAGTTCTTGTCTGTCGCTACACAGTCGGCCGCGCACGTCTGCTTCGGCTAAAAGTGCGAGGAAATCGCAGCGGACAACTTGACTGACTTTAATTACCGACTGCTGCGGGTTGGGTTTGTCGATCAGCCAGATGGGTAAACTGCCGAATTGGACGATCGCCACAACTGTTTCGCGAATCTCAAACTGCACAGGCGGCTCAAATTCAGATAAAATTTGTCTGACCATTCTCGCACCTTGGCGGGCGTGACCTTTTGAGCTAATTCTGCCGTCCGCTTCTATTTTTGTAAAGGCTGGTTTGGCGACATCGTGCAGCAAAGCGGCGGCAAAAAGTATCGATCGTTCTTTTTCGGGAAGTTGCCGCCAATTTGGGGATGAAATTAATGCTTCGCAGACCATTCTGGTATGAATTAAAACGTCTCCTTCGGCGTGATAAATCGGGTCTTGCTGACATCCTTTTAAGTTTTGAATCCAATCGAAATGATTTTGAATGCTGTCCCAATCCAAAAACCAATCGGGCGGTTGGGGACAAAAAGGAAAAGTCCAAGGCGGCGCTAACAGTGTATTCATAACTTTACTTGTTGGATATGACTGAACAACTCATCAGTCCTATGGAAAAGGACTTTAGCTTTGAGTCAGGGGTTTAAACCCCTGCCGGACTTCGGGAAACAGCGTGGAAATTTGACGCCAATGGTCGGCATTTCTTACTTTACTCACATCTTGCACCATTCTCAATTACTTGTTTAGGAACAGGCAAGATGCCTGTTCCACAATAAAACTCATTCTTTGTGGAACGGGCCGAAGAGCCCGTTCTTGACAATGGTGCAAGATATCTGTTTACAAACTAAAATTAAATAAATCGGCGCCTGGACGCAGAATATTCGGTATAATTGGGCGATTGAGCCAATGTCCTTCGGCATTTTTAATAGCAGTCAAAAAACTGGCACGCACGTATTTGTAACGCGCCTTTACTATGCCATCTTCTTCCACTTTAATGTACAGACCCTCCATGCGATCGCTCTTGTCAGTCTCTTTCAAACACCGTTCTTCATCTAATCCCAATTCCCGACTGTACAAACGCAACCGATCCAAATGTCCCGGTTGAATAAAATTAGATTTTTCCATAAACTGCATCATTTGCTGGGGCGATTTCAGCACTCCCGAAAACAGCACGGGAACTGACACTAACGGCAGTCCGCTTAACAACTTCTGGCGGGATTCTGTACTCAGAAATTGACTGGTTTCTAAGTCCAGCACATCGTATTCCATAAAATAGTGCGGCAAAAAATCATAAAAAACAGTGTGTTTGGCATAAAGCCATTCGCCGTAAAGAATGTAGCGATTTCCCAGCACTTCTCCCAGGGATCCGCTGAGACTGAAAGCCCACTGTTTGAATAAGTTAAAATGTTTTTCCCTCGGTCCACCGGTGAGATAGTGGCCGCGACTTTGCAGCAGCATTTGTCCGTCGGGTGCGAAGCTGATGCCTGTATTAGCGCCGTCTACCTTTTCTTCAATCACTGTCGGGCGATCGCTCAGGGCGCTAAATGGCACGCTGTCGAGGTCTTCATCACCCGGTTGGAAACGCGAACCTTCGATGTGATAAGTTCTAGGGTATTTAACAATTTTGAGCATCAGCCAATTCATTTTAGATTTTAGATTTGAGAGGCGACCCCATCCATTTTATATTTTAGAATTTAGAGGCGACCAAATCTATTTAACCATTATAATGGAATGAGCACAAAGGAGCGTGTAAGTTGAAAAATCAAAGTTTCCAGAGCATATCATCAACAATCGCTGGGATTATATTAGTAGGCGCGCTACTCCTCGGATTAAACTCTTTTGTCGTCATCAATCCAGGTGAAGCAGGGGTGGTCAGCATTTTAGGAAAAGCCACAGATGGAGCATTGTTAGAGGGGTTTCACCTCAGACCCCCGCTAATATCCAAGGTTGATGTGTACGATGTAACAGTGCAAAAATTTGAAGTTCCCGCCCAGAGTGCTACTAAAGATCTTCAGGATTTAAATGCTAGTTTTGCGATTAATTTTCGCCTCGATCCTGAGAAAATAGTTGAGGTCCGAAGGACTCAAGGAACTTTGGAGAATATAGTCTCAAAAATTATTGCTCCTCAGACGCAAGAAGCATTTAAAACAGCGGCTGCACTGAGAACCGCCGAACAATCTATTACTCAAAGAAGTGAACTGAAGCGAGACTTTGATACGGCGCTGAAGGACAGGCTATCCAAGTATGATGTAATTGTGCTCGATACGAGCGTTGTTAACATTCGATTCTCCACAGATTTTGCGAAAGCGGTTGAGGAGAAACAGGTTGCTGAACAGCGGGCGCAAAGGGCTGTTTATGTGGCTCAGGAAGCAGAACAACAGGCTCAAGCTGACATTAACCGCGCTCAAGGTAGGGCGGAAGCTCAAAGACTTTTGGCTGAAACTTTGAAGGCTCAAGGCGGCGATTTAGTGCTGCAAAAAGAGGCGATCGAAGCTTGGAGAAGCGGCGGTGCTCAGATGCCAAAAGTGCTGGTTATGGGCGCAGGTTCGAGTCGAGTTCCTTTCATTTTTAATATGAGCGATATTCAGGAAGAACCCGAGCACCCGCAAGTGACCAACCATTAAAATATGACAGAGGGTAACAAACCCGGTGTCTGGGAAAATATTGGCTTTGCTAACCAGAAATCTCGCAATAAACCGGGTTTCCTCAGAAAGCGCAAATAAGTTCTATGAGAGTTGCGGGAATATGCTACACTTCTGAAAGCCACAATATAACGACAGTTTGAAACCTGTCGCTATAAAAGCGAAGTCCGCAATTAACACGCAGGCAACACACTCATTTTAGGAAGTAAGGAAAAATCATGACCCGCGCTATTATGGAAACCGACAAAGGCACAATCAATTTGGAATTGTTCGATGCGGATGCGCCTAACACAGTGAAGAATTTTGTTGACTTGGCGGAAAAAGGTTTTTACGATGGATTGTCCTTTCACCGAGTCATTCCTAACTTTATGATTCAAGGTGGCTGTCCAAAAGGCAATGGAACGGGCGGCCCCGGCTACAAAATCAAGTGCGAAATCAACTCCAACAAACATTTGGCAGGAACTTTATCGATGGCTCACGCAGGCCGCGATACGGGTGGCAGCCAATTCTTTATTTGCCATTCTCCCCAGTCTCATCTAGATGGAGTTCACACAACTTTTGGCAAAACTGAGGATATGTCTGTCGTCAATGCTATCCGCCAAGGTGACAAGATTATTTCCCTCAAAATTGAGCATTAATTTCCAGTAATTAGTTGCGTTTGTAGTAAGGACTTTAGTCCTTATTGCAAACAAAATACTAACTCTAGCACTTCTTAGTAAAATGAGGGACGCCTGGTAATTGGTAACCGTTCCTGGCGTAACTCACTTACTTGAGAACCGCTATATATAATACTTTTTCCTTGAGTTGCTGAGGTAGCTAGGAATTATTGAATATTTATATCAGTATTCAACTAGAGATATAGCCTTTCGAGCGAAAGATGAGGTACTCATGGGCATAGGGCATAGGGCATAGGGCATAGGGCATACCTCACTTTTTTGATAACCGCTATATAATAAATTCACAAGTGTTGAATCTTAATAAATCTTCTCAAAAAAATGCCTTTAATCTGATAATAAGATGAAGGCATTAAAATTATTTAAAAGTAACTCAATGATATCCAAGTTGCCCAAGCTTCTCAAGAAATTTTAGGAAAGCTTCCCCAATCAGATTATCCAGTTCTGAGTACATTTAGATTTGTGTCTTTCTGGCTTAATTTTGCGCTCGCTCCTAGCTTAATGAGTATGAGATATTTATTTTCCCGCCTCAACTATCAAGGAATAAAAAGAGAATTACAGAAACTTTTTAATATTTGTTATGGCAACTAATTAAGGAAATCAATCAAAAGTGTAAATCGGACGACTTAGCGTTGTTTGCTTTAGATTATACCACAATTACCCTGACAAGTAAACTGCTATGGAATCAAGGAATCCATCAAGTAAAACTGTTTAGTGGAATCAATTTAATTAATTCTGAGTTGCCAGGAGTGAGCCTTCACTTCGGAAAAGGTCATGATAGCAAATATGGCAATGAAACTGTTGAGTCAATTCCGGCAAACGCTGTAGGTATAATGGATAGAGGATTTTTAAGTCATGATTGAATCAGAGAATTATGTAAAAAAGAGAAAGATTTTGTCCTCAGACTGAAGAATAATGAGAAATTTTAAATTTTAGAGGAGAGTCAATGTTGTTTAGGCGCTAAAGAGTTTGTATCGGGAATCAGGATTATAGCATTTTGTAACGGATAAAAGAAAAGTGAATATCGATTAGCAACCAACTTGCCCCTATCGGGAGAGCGCGGAATAACCAATGAATAAATCGGAGATATCTATCGAAAAAGATGGGAAATAGAGTGGCTTTGGAAGTTCTTAAAAAGGCACCTAAAGTTATACAGAATAATTACCCAAAATCACAACAGAATTGAGGTTCACATTTATATAAGTTAGATAGCTTATCTGTTACTAAATTTGAGAGAAATATCAGCAGAATTGATGGAAAAAATTAGAGATAAATTCCGATATCTTCAAGCTGTTATGTGTTAAGAAATTAACTATATATACTAGGAGATATAAATTAATATATTTCGGATAAATTTATGGTGTGTAGGAGTAATATCGACGAGAATATAAAGTTTTGTAACTGCCGACAATAATTGTGTAATAAATTATAACTTGGGATTCAAGATGGTTTGGCGATCGATTCGCCATCCACCTTAAGGCCAGTCCTGTCTGTAAATTTTTGTAAAAAATATACTGACCCGGAAAAAGTAATGATATAACCGATTCAAAAGGGTTTGGGAATGGATTCGCCATCCACCTTAAGGCCAGTCCTGTTTGTAAAGTTTTGTAAAAAATATACTGACCCGGAAAAAGTAATGATATAACGTATCTCATACGTACTCAGCCATAAAGGAAGGAAAATTAATATGCTCAATAGTAATATGTTCGATAGAGGTTTGAGAAAAGTAGCAAGAGAATCTTCGCTGCTCCAATCGAGTTTATCTTTTAATTGGAGAGCTTTCCAAGAGAGAAAAAAATTACCTCCACTTAGTCCGACAAATCAGTGTATTGTCGATGCGCTCAGGAAGGAAGGGGCTTTTATTACTTCTCTAGAAGCTTTGTCATTGCCCCTGACTGAAAAACTTTTGGAGGTAGCCAAAGTTATCTTAGCTAATAATCCAAAAGCTCCGGCTTTTGAAACTCAATACGTTTACCATGTTGATTCAACAAAAATTATAGAAAATTCAGAAATTTTTTTGTGGGGTCTTCAAGAGCGGTTGCTCGACATTGCTGAAAATTATCTTGGCGTTCCCGTTGCTTACCGCGGCCTATTTTTTCAGAAAGATTTCGCGAACGAACAGCAGGTACTTACAAGATTGTGGCATAAAGACCCGGAAGATCACCGACTTCTCAAAATAGCTGTTTACTTGAATGATGTGAATGCTGAAGGCGGCCCGTTTGAATATATTCCAAAGCATTTCAATTCTAAGTTAAGCTCTCTAAAAGGCAAACTTTTATTTTCTGATGCAGAAGTAGCAAAACACTTAGACCCATCAAATTGGGTTTCATGTACAGGGGTAGCAGGTACTGTTGTTTTCTTCGACTCTCACCATGTTTTCCATCGCGGCAAGGTGCCTATAAAGTCACACCGCGACGCAATATTTTTTAATTATCACTCCAGAAAACCGATCAAAGTGTTTTCAGATCACTGGAAGGCTCCTTTTTCGCCAGAGGAGTTGCTCGTGCTTTCAAAAACTCTTTCTCCAGACCAGAAAAAATGCGTTTTCTGGTGGGAAAAGGGTGCGGAGTCATTCCAGCCCAAGTTGATGGCTAGGTGAAACATTTAATCAAGGGAAGGGGAAGGGGAAGGAGAAGGGGAAGGGAAATTTAATACAGTTCATACTTCAGCAAGGTACAAGGAATCGACCCATTGAAAACAGGAATCCGGCGCGATGTCCTGAGTCCCACCTTTTTACCCAACTCCTTATTTCCCGTCAAAATAAACGCATTCCAACCTTTAAAACGCTGTTTGAAAATATCCCCCAACATCTTGTACAAATCTCCCAATTCGCTAGCATCTCCCAGGCGCTCTCCGTAGGGAGGATTGCAAATCAGAACGCCTCTGTCTGCGGGGGCTTCCAACTGAGATAACTCGGTTTGAGCAAACTGAATCTTACCGGAAATACCAGCTTGCTGCGCGTTCGTGCGAGCTTGAGTTAACATATCGGAATCGCGATCGCACCCAGCAATCACTTGTTTAAGTTCCGGCAATTCGCTGTTTTCAGCTTCGGCCCACAATTTATCCCACAAAGGTTCGTCAAAATCCCGCCAAGTCATAAATCCAAACTTTTCTCGAAACAATCCCGGTGCAATATTCAAGGCCTTTAAACTCGCTTCCAAAGGCAAAGTTCCAGAACCGCACATCGGGTCTAAAAACGGCAAATCAGGCGTCCATTCTGCCATCTCCAACAAAGCGGCAGCTAGGGTTTCTTTGAGGGGAGCAAGCCCCATTGCCGGTCGATATCCCCGGCGGTGCAAACTACCGCCAGAACTGTCTAAACTTAAAATTGCTCTATCTTGATGAATGTGAATGTTAATTAGCAAATCGGGATGCTCTACATCGACATTAGAACGCTTGTTAAATTGAAGGCGCTGTTGGTCGGCGATCGCATTTTTGACCTGCAAAGCTGTATAGTGAGTGTGGTTCAAATTTTCGTTGCCGCCGGTGCAGTTTACTGCTAAAGTATTGTCGGGATCTAAGTATTCGTCCCAAGGGATTTTCTGCACTTCGCGGTAGAGCATATCCGAGTTGTAACACCGGAATTCGGCGATCGGCATTAGCACTCGAAAAATAGTTCTCGACCACAGATTGACGCGGTACAATAAAGTGCGATCGCCCGCAAAGTAAACCCCAGTAAAATCAGGCTTGACATCCTGCGCCCCTAAACGTTCTAATTCTTGGGAAGCAATTGTTTCTAAACCGCGCGCAACAGTAGCAAAATATTGATTCATTGATAATTGGGAATTGGGAATTGGGAATTGGTTTTTCTCGATCGCCCTAAATTATATCAAATCCGGTACCATCGGAATTGTAAAATCGAGTCAACAGTCAACAATCACGGACAGTGCAACCGGAATCGCTCAAATTCATCTGCGTTAATCTGTGTTTATCTGCCTGTATCTGCGGTTAAAAAAAGAGAATGTATTAACCGCAGATGACAATGGATGGACGCGGATTTACGCAGATAAAGAGAAGAGAGATATGAATAATTCCGATACTAACAGATTTGATATTAGATAGTAGCTGGTTTAAATTTGTGAACAGGCGATCGCCCCAAGCCGCACCCAATCTACCTTTCCCCACACAAAAACCCATCTCCTCCGGGTGGGTTTCCGCGCACCTCACCCTTGCAAGTCACAAACTATCAGTAATACTCGTGAAATTAAAAGCTTTCACGCGCACTCCGGGCAGGACACTACCGCCGTAACGCTTCACCCCACTAACTGCATCCAAATCGCGCAACATATCAGGTAAAACTTGATTGAAACGCAGGTTTTTAATCGGGTAAGCAATTTTGCCATTTTCAATCCAAAAAGTACCGTCGCGAGTCATCCCCGTTACTTCCAATGTTTTCGGATTAACGTAGCGCACGTACCAAGCTCGACTGACAAAAATTCCTCGCTCGGTTTGAGCAATTAAATCTGCTAAACTTTGGTCGGAACCTGTCATCACGATCGGGAAATAAGCACCTTTTGCCTCTTTGCCTTTTTGTGCGGCCCAGTAGCGGGAATAAGACAAACTTTGAGGGACGCCATTTTTGATGATTTCCAAATAGTTATTGCTCAATCCGTCGCCGAAAAAAGTATTCGATCGCAGCAAAGGATGAGCCGGATCGCGCTGCACTTGCACTAACGGGCTAAAAAGTTGTTCCCCCGCGCGGTTTCCCGCTGGTTTTCCATCTGCACCGGCGATCGACATAAACGATCGCCCCTCATCCGCCGCCCTCGCATCCAGCCCCCAAATCACCCACGGTAGCAAGTCCGCAAAAGCAGCACCGTCAAGGATTACCGGATAAACGCCGGGAGGGATGGGGCGCGGGTTGCGGGAGGATTTCGCGCGATCGAGCACTTGTTCTGCTAATTGGGCGATGGGCAATTCGTTAATACTCCAAGCACTGCTCCTCGCCCAGCTAGAACCGTCTTCAACGCGAGCAGTCAAGCTGAAATCCGCCTTTGTAGATTGGTTGCAGGCGCGGAGTCCGGTTGACGAGGCGATCGCGTACAGCGACGCCTCAGCGCTCAAAGTACCCGAACCGTGAGCCCCCCCCTGTCCGGCAATTGCGCAAGCTTGCTGCACCATTTTGGCCCGCGCTAGAGGCGATACAGTTGCCGTTGCGGAGTCGAAGGCGGGCGATCGCAAATCGTAGGTTTGAGGCGGCAGCAGGGGCATCCATTCGGGGTCTGCCGGCGCAATTCTGGCCAATTCTTCCGATCGCTTGACTGCAGAGGCGATCGCATCTTCATCAAATTCTGTAACAGCAGCAGAGGCGCTTTTCTTGCCGAAATAGCTAGTAATGCTCAGGGTAAATACAGTTTTGCTGATATTTTGACTGATTTGATTTTCCGAGAATCTCGAAAGAGATTCTTCGCCAGTTGAGAGACTGACAAATACTGCCTCCGCTTCCGATTGTTTGACTACTTTTTCTAGTAAAGATAAGGCTTGGTCTTCACTTAAAATTGCGGGCGATGTTGTTAAAGTCATGATGGTAATCGCTAATTAGTAATTGCTAATTGGTAATTGCTAATTGGGCCTAGGGCATAGGGAATTGGGAATTGGCAATTATTTCAACTCACAACAGAAAACAGACTGCTCACCATAGTAGCTGGTTTTAATCCTAAGTCTCACAAAAAATTATCTAACTTAAGGTAAATGCCTTGAACCCACAAAATTTATAGGTTATAGGACAGCTTTGTTAGCAGATGAAGAGGATTTCTGACTCTTGGGGGTCATAGTCATCTGTTGGTGGAAAAATCCTATTTGCTCAATATCATTTCATCAATCATATCTAATATATCTGGGTCTATAGTCATATCAAACTTCCTGGCGAATAATTTGTCGGATTCCCTAATCTTTTCAAAATCCTTTTTCTCTAAATTCCTCGGATGGAGTGCGTTAACATCATCCCCCCAATCTCTATATCTCAAGTCATCGTTAATTATCTTGTCCTTAAAAGGTGAATTTAAAATCAGCGTTTGGTAAAATATTTCATCGGCACAATAAGTGTAATGAAAACGCTTAACAAAGTTGGTATTTTGCTTGACAAAATCATCGATCCATTTTACACATTCTCCTGTTAAGCACCAATGAAAAGAACCTCCATAAAGAGGAAAGCTTTCAAAAAATTTCCGCTTTTTAGGTAAAGGCCAAATCAAAACTGAATATAAGAAAGATGCAATAGGAGATTTAAACTCGCGCTTTTCTGGAATACAAAAATGTATATCATTCCAGCGGATGTGCCAATATTCTACTCTTCTTAAGCCGCCACCTTTCCATTTAGTACAAGGTAGTGGAAAATACTCGAGAAATTCTCTCCCTTTATTCTCTTGCAAAAACTTCGCGATCTGTTCATTTGATTTAATCAAATAGTCTTGAGCCGATAAGTGGACAACATAATCAAAGTAGGTACCTGTTTCGACTATTGATTTAATCCCTTCAAGAGTAGCTTTTACAAGTTCAAAGCTTGCCCAGGCTGATTTGTATCTCTTTATAAAATAGACATTGGGAAAATCCTTGAGTAGAGTAAACATCTGATGATAAATTGTATTATCTACTTTTTTATCTATGTGTATAAAAAATGCAACATCATCTGTATTCAGCGTAGAAATCAGACGCAGTAATTGTTCAGGATACTTATGTGCCAAAACTATATAGGCTATTTTCATAAAAAACTCCTCAGGAGGTAAGTAAATTTTTAGTTATTGTTTTGTAAGGTGCTTCTTTAAAGGTAAACCAGATATTGTCACGATTGGGACGCATTGTCAACTAATCTGAACTTGTTGTGCTTGTAA
Source organism: Microcoleus sp. C2D2 (assembly GCF_036702495.1). Lineage (NCBI taxonomy): Bacteria > Bacillati > Cyanobacteriota > Cyanophyceae > Oscillatoriales > Microcoleaceae > Microcoleus > Microcoleus sp. C2D2. The sequence continues at coordinate 28,430 of NZ_JAUBTO010000110.1, forward strand.
GCAAACGCCTCGACTCGTTGCGTGCGGGTGCGCCGATTCAACCTATAGCCCAACTCTGCCAGCACGTCATAGAGGTCGCAGTCTTCCAAATCCTCCACCGTCGGCACCACGAAGGGAGAACGCCCCCCATCGAGCAATTGAGCTCACCCCTGTCTGCGTTAAACTGGCTGCAGGCGCGGAGTCCGGTTGATATCGTTTCCGGTTGCATCGGAATGATAAAGTCAAGGTCAATAATCCCACATTCCCCGACTCCCGACTCCCGAC